>JAAYGI010000012.1 GCA_012727815.1 Erysipelothrix sp. | reverse complement strand
CCTCAAAAGGTATAATACATTGATTATTTAATATTGCAGTTTTAACAGTAGTAGAACACGTGCTAAAGACTGCCTCTTTTGTTAAATTAGAATATTCTTCGCTAAACTCAAATACACAAGGAGTTATGTTATATTCTCCTGCATTTATTGATGTTGTTCTTGTTAGTGTTATTGTATGTGGTGTTACTTGTATATTCATTTAATCAGCTCCTTTCTAATAAGATATAATATAGTTTAAAACTATATATGGTTGTAGATTTCCATTTGTATCAGAAGTAGTGTTTTCATTTACACCCATTACTCCTGTTTGAGAAGATTCTCCTGATAAAGTAGATGTAGTTCCTGATGCTGCTTTTCTATAAGTTTCCCAATTTGGAATACTTAATCCAGCTTTTAATCTCATATCAATAAAATCGTTATACCATTGCATTGGTATTATAGTTTGTTTACCTCCACCAGTTTCTCCAATAGTATCAAAGTCTGTATCACTGCTATTTAGTCCTACTGGTACTTTACCTTTTAAATTAGGTAAGTTGAATGTAGTAGAACCATCCCCTGAACCATAAGTAGTTCCTATTACACCAAACAAGGTAGCATAAGTTGTTCTTGAAATTGCCGAACCATCACATATTAACCACCCTGTTGGAGCAGTAGTTCCACTATACATGCTTATTAGTCCTACTGGTGTATTATTATTGACTACTGTTTTTATTTCGTTAAAATCTCCAGCTGTTCCTTTATTAACATCAGGTGTTGCAGTTGTGTTAATATCACTTTTGTTAGAATAATTAATTTGACTCATATAATCATCTCCTATTCTATTCTTAATTTTTGGTTAATTACATAGTAATCTCCAATTTCTATATCTAATTGTTTTTCTAAATAAATTGTTGATAAATCATCACTCATAAATAATAAGTATGGTATTTCTACAGTTGCATCTATTGTAAAAGATGTTTCATAATGATTGGTATCATAAGTCCATATTAAGTTTTGTGTTACTGTACTACTTTCATAAACTACTTGAACTTTACCAACAAATGTTTGTTCACAATTTTCCTTTGTTCCTACATTTATATTTTGATTAATATAATTAGCAGCCAAAGGGTATTGAATACTTGTATCTTCATCAATAACTCCTATTGTATTAACAAAGTTTATATACAATGTTTCAAATATATTTTTATTAATATTTTTAGAATTAGATACTATTGTTGTATTTGTTTCACTTATTAAATTTTCTTGTGTAATAGTATCTTCATTTAATAATGTATTTGGTACTTGTACTGTTGATGTAGTAGATGAATTTAGCAAAGATACGTTATACAAATCTCTTGCAAATAATATTCCATTTGCTCCATATAAAGTTCCAGTATGTGGAACTACTGAATTATAACTATTGTAAGGTGTACTATTATAATTAAATTTATTGTATATTTCCTTTACTGCTTCAAAATGCCATCTAGAAATCTCCATTTTTGTATGTAAAGTTATATTGGTAACTAAGTTATACATATTAGCAGTAAATGGTAAAGTACGTTCCATTGTATATTTTTGATTTTGTGATATTAAGTTTGGTTTCCATAAATCGTTATCTAACCTTTGAAAATTATAATTTGCAGTTTGATTATCCTTGTTCCAATTATCGCAATAGTTTACATATAATTCTCCATTTAATGATGTTATAAATATTCCTTCACGTGAATCGTTATAATCATAATTGCCTATATTCTTTAAGAATATTTGTTTTAATTGATTATTGCTATAATTATATTTATATAAACCAATATATCTTGGTTGTACTTGAACATACCATCTTTGATTATTCACCACAAAATACACAGTATTTTCATCAACAAATTGTGCCTGATTTTTCATTGATAGAGAATCTACATAAGGTTTTATGTTTCCATCATCAGAAATTATTGTTGCTGTTTGAGTACCATTCCAAGAATATACTGTAATAGGATTTATATTGTGAGTGATTATCATTTTCCAGTGTGCATTGTCGTTATCATCAAATTCTCCATAAAAACCACCATATATCCAATATGTACCATTATCATCAGTTTTAGACCATTCGTTATCCATTCCTACATTTATTTTCAAATCAATTACTCTTACACCATCATAGTGACCTCCTCCACTTTGAGGTAAGTAAGTAGCTCCTGCTAGTAGATAGTGAGCAGTATTTGGATTTTTTACAATTTCCATACAATAAAAGTTTGAATATGGTAGGTTATATGATGTTCTTAATATAGCTCTATAATCATTTGTTGAATCTTTAACTGATATGTTATTCAACATAATAAACCTTTTTGTATTGCTATAAATCTTTTTTCTATTTTCAGGATAAGCAAATATTGTACTATCTACACCAACAAATGTATTATCTTCAATTTGTATCAATTTTTGAATTGGTCTTAGTGGTGTTCCTGTATTAAATGAATAAATTGCTTTTAATACATTAAAGTTTGTATCTAAGATAAGTATTATTCCTCTTGAATTAGCTTCCTGTGTACCACCCTCAGGAACATATCCACCATATAAAATATAGTTGTTATTTGTCATTGGCCTTATAATTCCATTTATAAAAAACATACTAGGATTTGTTGGTAAATGTTCAGCAAATTTGGTTCTACTTACGTTTTCTATCTTTTCTATTAGTTCTTGGTTATCTTGACCTGTTATATTTACATTATTTGTAATATAATCTAATATTTTGTCTTTATAATCTTGTGTCATATTAACCTCCTAAAATCATTTCAAGGTCAGATTGTAATTCATTATTCGGTGTTATTGATATTGCAGCAGCAGTAGTATCATAAAAAATAATATTTGCACTTGATTCAATATCCTCGTTTCTTGAAATGCTTTGTCCTTCTTTAATATTTCCATTTGCTTTTGACCTTTGGTTATCAAAATAGTTAATAGCACTTTCACTATTAAAACTTGATGTAAGCTCATAAGTATAAAAGATAGTATCAGCAGTTACTATATAGTTGATTTGCTTTTTCTTGACCATATATTCAGTCTTTAAATCGTTAATAGGTGCATTAAATTGAACTCTTTGACCTACATCCCATAAATTAGTTCTTGTTTTTACTGTTAATAGTATTTCAGGAACTCCTTTATATTTGATATAACTTTGTCCTATTTTTTGAAGTTCTGCTGATGTAATTGCATCATTACGATTTTCATATCTTGCTACAACACCTTTTACTCCTGTTGCATTTGCAACTCTTGATATTTCAGTTGGATTTGTAATTACTTGTCTACCTTCAATAATTGGTAAGTAGCTTATTTCTATTGTTTGACCTGTATTTATGTTTGTATTCTTTTCAAAATAGTTATTGCTTATTGTGTAATAAAAGTCAGCAGTTATTCCTAAATCTTTTTGGTCATTTGTTGTTATTGTCTTTGATACTCCATTAACTGTTATTTTATCTATATATCCTATAGGTAATTCGGTCATTAATTGAGTAGCATATCCATCATAAGTAATTATTTCATTTTGTAATACATTTCCTATTACTTGTTGTGATGTCATTACTTGTTTATTTCTATAGTCCCATGTTCCATAGTTATATGAAATATCATCTATTTTGTTATTCTTAAAGAATGTTTGCGTATAAAGCAGGGTAGTTCCTGATGCCATTAATGTTGGATCATAGAAGTCTATCGCAACTTTACCTTTTCCTAAAGTTCTTGTAGTCCACCTAGACTGTGATATATCAGCTAAATAATTAAATACATCATAAGCAGTTTTATCTTTTGTAGAATAAGCTCCTATCATATCATCAGGATTAAGTATTTGTATGTTACCTAATTCAAAACCATAAGGAGATATTATATCTATCACTTGTTGTATTGCTTCAGTTATTGTTTTATCAACTATAACTACATCCAATGTTTCTCCTTGACTTAAGAAATCTTTATAATCTAAGATTTGTAAAGTAGAGTAGTGAGGGTGTCTTGGGTTAAGACTTATTTGACCACTATTTTTGACTAAACCACAAAAGAGTAAATTCTCGTTATCATCTTCAATAGTACATTGTGAATAATCTTCAGGATGATAAAATCTCGAAGTATAATCTTTATCAGTTTCCCAACTTTTTGGATATACATTATTCAAAATAACAGAAGGAGTGTTAAGCATTTCTAAATTAATTGTGAAATCATTTGAACACAAAACTTCAACATCATCAATTTTTATTG
>JAAYGI010000123.1 GCA_012727815.1 Erysipelothrix sp. | reverse complement strand
TTTAGCGGTCCAGCAACTATAGTACTTTGGGGAGACGATTCTCCAAAAACTGTAGTAAAATTACAATCAGGTGACCACTACTCTAAAGAGCTTGGTTTAGCCATGTGTATTTGTAAGAAGGCACTAGGGAATAAAGGGAAATATAATAACATATTTCATGAATGGGTCTATAGTCAAGAAGATGAAGAAGAAGATGAAAAATTTGAAGATCCTTTTAGAGACATAACTGATATAGATCAATTCCTTAAATCAATTTTATTTTAAGGAGAAGATCAAATGATTTTATAAAAGGCTTATAAAGGAGCCAGAGGTGAACTATGAGAATGAAAAGATTTTTGAGTATGCTGCTTGCCGCGACAATGATATTGGCAAGCGGTATTTTTATCTCTATGACAAACATGGGAAGCGCAATAGTAGTAGCAACAGACAATGACCCCGTTAAAGGAAACTTTGTTATATCAGGAGAAAAGATATGGGATGATAATAATAATGAAGCAGGGGCTCGACCTGAATCAGTAGAGAGGTGCCGAATACAAGACAAAACAAACCCGAGCAAATAACGCTGTGGTGAAGTGATGATGAATTGGGCGAGATATATAGACGTTAGTTGTAAAACAAGATTTTTAAATGAATTCGTGCGGCGGATACATATAATACGCCGCGAGGAAAGGTGAAAAAATGAAAAAATTATTAGTAGTTTTTATGGCAGTTATATTACTATTTAGTAGCGTAGGTATTAGTGTGGTAGCAGAAGAAATTGAAACAGTTGATATACCAGTGGATATACAACTGTTTAGGAGTAAGTTTGAAAATATACCCGACTTCAAACTTGATGTATACCAAAACGATGTGTTATTTATTGAAAGAGATATTTCACTTGCTGATATAGTAGTTGGTGGGAGAGTTCCAAGAGTTACTCTTGAAGGCTTGCCTAAACATGATGATGGCGGTGAATTATTTGTTTACGATGTTAAACTATCTAGTGAAGTAGAACATTACTCATCAAACATGACTAGATATTCTGGATATAGACACGGTTTACAACTTACTTTTATACCTTATGATGAAATTATAAATTATGAGGGAGAGTATGACGGAGAACCACACACGATAACTCACAATGATATTCCTAATGATGTTCTTTCAGTCCATTATAGATACTACAAAGAAGACGACAGTAAACCAGTAGGAGATGCAGGGTGGAATGAAAAAATGCCAACATTTACTGATGCAGGTACTTACATAGTAGAATCAACAATTAATTATTTTGGTGGAACAGTTATAGATAGAGAAGGGTTTGTTAAAATAACCCCAAAACCAGTAGAAATAAAAGTTGATGATAAAACAAAACTCTATACTGCTGATGACCCAGAATTAACTGGATCAGTTATCGGACTAATATCTGAAGGAGATTTAGGAACAGTAGAATATTATATTGAGTATCATAGTGATAGCTTACCGATTGAGCCTGACATGACTTATATAGAAGTTATAAAAGCCAAATATACTGAAAATCAAAACTATAAAATTGCAGTAGAACTAGGTGATATGACAATAGAACCAGATGTAATTACAGAAGAGATAATTACAACTGAAGATGAAATACCATTTGAAACAATTTATGAAGATGATAATACATTAGAAAAAGGAAAAGAAATCGTTAAGACCGAAGGTATCAAAGGAAAAGAAACAATAACAGTTGTAATTACTTATACAAATGGAGTAGAAACTAATAGAATTGAAACAGAAGAAATAATTAATCCAGTTGATAAAGTAATTTTAAGAGGAACTAAGACAATTAAACCAACTGAACCAACAACTGAACCAACTACAACTACAACTACAGAGACACCGACAACATCTGAGACAACTTCAGTCACAACTGTACCGGCATCTACAACAGAGCCAGAATTTCCGCATACTGGAGAAAGTGGAACTCCACTTTGGATACCTTTACTTTTAGCTT
>JAAYGI010000122.1 GCA_012727815.1 Erysipelothrix sp. | reverse complement strand
ATCAAGAAGCTCTGTCAATATTAAATGCGTTTGCTAAGCTCATAACATCAACATAAGCGATTATATCGTTTCTAATTAAGAATACGATATCTTGTGGTTCAGTCCAAGTCATAACTGGTCTGCCATAACCACCAACTTGCTCCCAAGCGTTGTAATCGTTTGTAGGTGTTTGCATATTTAAGAATAGAGTTCTTGCAATAACTGAGAATTCTTCAGCAAGAGCTTTAGTGTTTGGTGCAGTTACTACTTGAGTTTTAACTTGGTTAGCAGTGTAAGCAGAAGTAACAAGTCCTTTAGTAAAGTTATAATCATTAATATATGCTCCATTATATAGAGATTGAGATATTTCACTAATGAATCTTTCTAAAGCGTCCCAAGAAACGAATGCTTGTTTTAATTTAGATCTTGTTATTGTAACAGGATATTGAAGATCTGAGTTAACTTGTGTGTATTGTACTTTAACGTCAGCTTCGTATTTAACTAGTAAGCCAGCGAAGTCATCAATATTGAATTTTCTAGCTTTAGCTGGATTTACATATATCTCTTGACCTGCATAACCAAGAGGAATTGAATCTCCCTCTAAAATTCTTAAAGGGTTGTTATAATATTTGTTTTCAAATTGAGTATAGATTATTCTATTAACAAGTTGAGAAACAAACTCATTCATTACAACTGGAGTATTTAAAACTGCAGATTGTAATACTGAGATATCAGAAGTGCTTGTTAAAACTGGAATATATTGATGATATGCAGTTCCGTTTTGAACAGACATTTCTCTAATTGCGTTTAGACTTGTAATAAGTCCTTGTGGTGCATTTGCCATTTTCATTCACTCTCCTTTTTAGGATAGAGAACTACATTGTCTTTTTAAAATTGCCATTTTTATCAAAAACAGACTCAAAGTTAAAAGGCTCTTTAGGAGCTTCAGCTTCTTGCTGTTTCGGACTTAAAATTTCTTCAGACTCGCTTGATATTTGTTGTAATAGATTACCATTTGCAGTAATCAATTTTTCATTATTATCTTTAAGTCTTGAAATTTCTTTATCTTTATTTTGAATAGTTTTTGTTGATTCAGATTCAAAACTTAACATTTGTGAAATATCATCTGCAATCATTGCAGATGTTTCTTTTCCTAGTTTTGCATTCATAGAATCAATTATATCTTGCATTTTAGACATTTTCTATTCCTCCTTTATAATATCATATTTTTTACATTATGTCAAATTATTTAAACGTCTTTGAGTATAAATAAACCATGGAAATTTTTTCTTTTTAGGTGTTGTAACAGGTGGTGGAGTTGGTCCATCATAGACTCTCCAGTTATAACCACCATCAACAGTAAGAATTGTATCATTTACATATAAGCCATCATATATGTGTATTGAATTAGTTAGCTCATAGTATGGTGGACCATATCTTGTTGGAGTCCAACCAGCATAGCCACCCCATGCAACATTTAAGTGCATGTGATCTCCCATTGGTTGTGTACCAGCAGGTCTTGCAGTACCTGAATGACCTATTAAGTCTCCTTGAGTAAAATGGTCTCCCTCATTTGCTATAGGGTTATTGTCGTGCATAACTACAAATGTTAAAACACTAAATCCACCATCTGCACAATGAACTGGTGTATCGGATGTAAATATTCTGTAGTTTTCTCCACTGCCACCTGCTCTTACACAAGAGCAAGAAAATGGAGCATAATATGGACATTGATAAACTCTTTGTCCATTAGACCAACCTTGGAAATCCATAGCAAGATCATGTGAAACTGAACCATATTCTCCTTGTGTTAAATACATATCAGCCATTGGGAAAAGAGCAACCTCGTATCCGTCCTGAGCTACTAATCTTTGTCCTGCATACATAATTATTTAACCTCTTTTATGCAGTCATCTCTTAAATATGTTCCATTTGCAAGTTTATATGGATTTTTAGTATTAATTACTTCTACAATATAATCTTGACGCCATGCTCCATATGCTTTCATGCAGTCAATCCAATCATCACTATTTGAATAATCAAAGTAACCAGAATAAACTACAAGCTCTCCAGTTTTGTATTTATGTGTTGCGTCTCCACCAATATCAAAAGCATAATCCCAAGGATAAAATACACCTAACTCGTTAGGTATTCCCATATATTGAGCTGAGTCAATTACACTTCTGTCTTTTCTAACCTCAAAGTGTAAATGTTTTCCTGTTACGTTTCCTGTTGCACCTTGTACACCTATTTTTGTTAAATAATCAACATTATCCCCTCGTTTTACATATATCTCTTTTAAGTGTGCATAATAGAATACGAATCTATCCATTTGAACCATAACAAGATTTCCATATCCTTGATTATTCCAACCAGCAAATGTAACAACACCAGAACCTGAAGCAGAATATACAATATCATCTGCAATTACCATATCTGTTCCGTGATGTTTCTTATCCCAGTTATAACCATTAAGGACTGGATCATAATTTCCAAAAGTTTGTGTAACTTCAAATTTTGAGTTACTTGGTATCTTCCATGCTTTCATTTTCTCCACCTCTTTTCCCTTTCAATAATACCTCAAGCATAGCTTTTACTTGTTGCAATATTTCAGTATTTTCTTTAGTTAGTTTTGAGTCTTTCCATAAGAAGTAAGCAACAACAGCAACAGCAACGCCATTGTTCATTAATAAATCAACTAATTTTGTAGTGACTTCCATAATTCTCATCTCCTTTTATATACTTATATATTAACATAAAATTTACCATTTAGCAAGTGAACGCCTCAAAGACCTCTCAGGCATTATTGTAAAAGTTTCCTCTACAAGTTTTACTCCACCCTTAACGTGTGTAAAGTTAAGTTTACCTCGACAAGTAAAGCCCTCTCTAAATTTATCCCATTCAACATACTTATAACAACTCTTAGGCATTCCTGCACAAGTAATCTCTATCTTTCCGTTAATTTCTTCAAGATAACATTTTTGTCTTACAAATCTTGCTTTAGTAAAAGTTGATTCATGCTTCCATGCTCCAAGTCTAAAATCATCAATATCACAAAAGTTTTTTAACTCATCAATATCAAGTCCACAATGAATAGAATCTGTATCTGAGTAATAATATAAGTCCTCGCCATATGTTTCAATACTATAAGTCTTTATTGCCTGACTTGTTCT
>JAAYGI010000121.1 GCA_012727815.1 Erysipelothrix sp. | reverse complement strand
TAAGGAAATATATTTGAACACTCACAATATTTCAAATAGTGATTATTAAATTTATTTGGTTCTACTAGAGTTCGATTTCTTAATATTTCTCTTCTTTTTACAGATTCACTTCTTGATAAAACTTTAGCAATATCTCTACATGAGTTATTATGTTTTATTAGGTGCTCGATCGTATTTCTATCCTCTTTGGTTATATGTTTGTACTTCTTCATTTATTATCCTCCTTGTGAAGTACACCTTACTTATATTTTAATCTAAAAAGATAGTGTGCACTTACAATAATAATTAACTAAAGTTTAAAAAATCAAATCGTATGACATGTTACTAGCATGCTCTTATGTTATGATGTTATGGAAATGAAATGAGGAGATCAAATAATGAGTAAAGAAGTTAAATTAGAAGAAGCATATGGCGATGTTAATTTAGAGATGTTAGCAGATTTTGCGCTAACAAACGGTATCTCTGGCCATGAAAGAGAAGTAGCACAAACATTTAAAAATTGGGCTGAAGATTCAAGTGATGAAATTTCATATGATAACTTGGGTTCTATTATTGCCCTTAAAAAAGGTCAAGAGAATGGACCTAAAATTATGCTTGCAGGACACATTGATGAAATTGGTTTTCTAATCAAATCTATCGATGATAATGGGTTCTTAAGATTGCATCCTGTTGGTGGATGGTGGGGACATGTTTTACCATCTAAACCAGTTACAATTGCAACACGTTGCGGAAAATCATATGTAGGGGTTATTGGATCACAAGCACCTCACGGAATGCCAGCAGCAAAACGTACTAAAGTTATGGAAATTGCGGAATTATTTGTTGATCTTGGTGTTAAGAATAAAGAAGAAGTGTCATTATTAGGAATCCAAATTGGGGATGCAGTTACTCCAAAAGCTGATTTCCATGTATTGGCTAACCCTAACTACTTAATGTCAAAAGCTTGGGATGATCGCGTTGGTGCAGCGATTGCTGTTGATGTATTGCGTCATCTTAAAGATGAAAAAACAGTTTCCAATGTTTATGCAGTGGGAACTGTACAAGAAGAAGTTGGATTACGTGGTGCAAAAACTGCAGCACAAATGATTAATCCTGATATTGCTATTGCACTTGATGTGACAATTGCAACAGATACACCTGGTGATGATTCACGTATTAAATTAGGTGTTGGTGTTACATTGGAAGTTATGGATGCATCTTATATTGGTCATAAAGGTCTTTTATACCACTTACAGGATTTAGCAAAAGAACTTAACCTTGAAACACAATTTGAATTGCTAGGTGCAGGTGGTACTGATGCAGGTGAAATTCATAAAGTACATGATGGTGTTATTACATTAACTGTATCAATTCCAGCTCGTTACATTCACTCACACTTAGGTATTATTCATCGTAAAGACTACGCAGATACAGTAACTCTATTAACAGAATTCTGTAAACGCGCAGACGCAGATATATTAGAAGCATTAGTAAATTATAAACGATAATATATAGGAGACAATAATTATGAAAAACATTAAAATTACAATGGAAAACGGTAAAGAAATGATCGTTGAGCTGTACCCAGAAACAGCACCTATTTCAGCAGAGAACTTCTCAAAGTTAGCTTCAGAAGGATTTTATAACGGACTTACTTTCCACCGTGTAATCCCAGGATTTATGGTTCAAGGTGGTTGCCCAGATGGAACGGGTATGGGCGGTCCAGGATACGGTATTAAAGGTGAATTTGCATCTAATGGTGTTGCTAATGATATTAAGCATACTAAAGGTGTCTTATCAATGGCTCGTTCAATGATGCCAGATTCAGCTGGAAGCCAATTTTTCCTTATGCATGCTGATGCACCTCACTTAGATGGTGACTATGCAGCATTTGGTAAAGTTATCGAAGGTCTAGATGTTGTGGATGAAATTGCTTCAGTTAAAACTGATCGTAATGACAAACCAACAACTCCTCAAGTTATTAAAACAATGGAACTAATCTAGTTTCCAACAAGCCTCATCTTATAGATGAGGTTTTTTTATGCCTTACTCTATAATTTACTTATCTTCAAGGTTATAATATACCTAATTATAAGGAGGCTGCTATGGGATCTAGAATGATGCATTATGCGATTGCAAAAGAGATAGCAAAGGTAATTGAAATCGAAGACTTTGATTCTTTTCTTCTTGGTGCTTTGATACCCGATGCCAGCAGGGATAAGTCCCTTCACTACTATATAGGTTCAGGTGATGATTATTCCTTCAAGGTAGATTTGGAAGATTTCTTTAGTAAGCTAAATGAACCAGTTAGTGACTATGAATTAGGGTATTTAACTCATCTAATTGCAGATGACTTCTGGATGCGTAGTTTTTACTTAGGGTGGTTAAGAATGTTGAAAAGACAGGATGAATCAATACTTGAAGTTCATTATAATGATTTCTTATATTTGAACTCTATTATTCTAAATAAGTACAAACTAGAAATGCCATCATTTTCGACTTTGAAGTTGGTTGAATCAAAATATTATGAGAAGGACTTTCATAGTAGCAAGGTTGAATGTCTAATCGATGCTTTTGAAAGTGATTTCCTGGGAAATACATACAGCGAAGAAGATCTAGTATTACATCAATGGCTAGCGATAAAAGGATATATAGACACTTGTG
>JAAYGI010000120.1 GCA_012727815.1 Erysipelothrix sp. | reverse complement strand
CTTGCAAGTCCTGAAGAACTAGCAAGCTTAGAGCCATACCGCATCAAGAAGGCAATCTTCTTTGCTGCAGGATTTGGTTCTCGTTTAGTACCAATTACCTTAGAAATGCCAAAACCATTAGTAAAGGTCAATGGTGTAAGAATTATTGATACACTAATGGATACCATCCTAACGTTAGGAATTGAAGATATCACAGTGATTAGAGGTTATCAAAAAGAGAAGATGGATGTTCTACTTGAGAAATATCCGATGATTAAATTTATCGATAACGATATCTATAATGAAGCTAACAACATCTCATCAGCACTCCTTGCTAAAGACATGTTCCAAGGAGCATTGGTATTAGAGTCAGACTTAGTTCTATACAATCAAGATTCATTAGAAAAATATGCTTATAAAACTCATTATTTAGGTGTTAAAATGGATCACTCAGATGACTGGTGTTTCAAAGTTAATGAAGATCTATTAATAGAATCAGTACATATTGGTGGCGATGATGTTTATCAAATGGTTGGTATTTCATATTGGAATGAACAAGATGGAAAACAACTAAGCCTAGATGTCGAAGCTTTTTATAATCAAGAGGGCGGACCTGCTCGTTATTGGGATGAGGTTTCTTTAATTGATTATAAAGACAACTATAATGTCTATGTTAAACCACTTCATGCAGATGATATTATCGAAATCGACACATTTGAAGAATTACAAGCAATTGATCCAAGTTACCAGTAGGAGGTTTTAGATATGAAAAAAATACTTATCTTACTTTGCACTTTAGCATTAATCCTCGTTCTTGTGGTAACCAAACAGGAAAGCGATACGATTATTGTTTATGCGAGTTCAGAGCAGTTTAGAAATGATGCTATGCAGGTACAACTCAGTGAAGCATTTCCTCATTTAAATGTTCGTGTTATGTATACACCAACAGCCAAAGCAGCTGCAAAACTATCAGTTGAAAAAGAAAATACTGACGCTGATATTGTAGTAGGTTTAGAAACTTCCTACATGTCTAAAATCACAGATTCTCTAGCTGATATCTCAGGTTATTCTAAATTAGAATATTTAGATGAATTAAAACCTGAAAATCAAGATAACAAATATTTAGTGTGGGAGCGTCAAGCAGGTGCTTTTATCATTAATACAGATATCTTAAATAAGAATAATTTACCAATGCCAAAGTCTTATGAAGACTTATTAGATCCAGTATATAAAGGATTTATAGCAATGCCAGATCCTAAATCATCAGGTACAGGTTACTTCTTCTATAAAAACCTTGTCAATACAAAAGGGGAAGAGGGAGCACTGGCTTTTATTGATGCACTTGAAAAAAACGTCAAGCAATTTACTGAATCTGGTTCAGGACCGATCAAACTATTAAACCAAGGTGAGATTGCGATTGGTTTGGCACTGACTTTCCAAGCAGTCAACCACATCAACAAAGGACTTCCATTTGAGATTCTGTTTCCTGAAGAAGGATCACCTTACTCTCTAACTGGAACAGGTCTTATCAAGGGTCGTGAGAACAATCCAGATGTCGTAGAAGTGTTCAAGTTTTTAGTGAATGATTTTATCATGTATGATAAGATAAACTTCACACCAGAGCAAATCTTTAAAGTTCAAGAAAATTCAATTCCTAATTATCCTAGCAACATTCCTTATGCTGATATGAGCGGTATTGAAAGTATCGAAGATAAAGAATATCTATTGAGTCTTTGGAAGTATTAGGAGGATTTATGAACCAGAAACGATTTGAAGTTCTAGTAGCTTGCAAGTTATTAGAAAACAATAAAATATCCCAAAGAAAGATTGCTCAACACTGCGCAATCTCTTTAGGTTCTACTAATAAACTCCTAACTGACCTTCTTGATTTGGGTATGATCCTAGAGGACTATGCCCTAACCAACCAAGGCCAAGAATTCCTGAATGCTAATAAGGTAAAGCGAGCAATTATACTTGCAGCAGGATTTGGTGAGCGATTAATGCCACTGACTCTAAATACTGCAAAACCTTTATTACGCATCCATAATATAAGAATCATCGATACCATTTTAGAAGCTATTACCAATGCTGGTATTGAAGAGATTATCATTGTAAGGGGACATTTAAAGGATCAGTTTGACGATTTGAAACACACTTACCCTAATCTTAAATTTATCGATAATGATTTATACAATGAATCAAAGAATATCCGATCAATATACCTTGCTAAAGAGTATCTTGAAAGAGCCTATGTCTTCGAATCAGACTTACTGGTTCAAAACAAAGCCATCATTACACCGTATCAGCTCAATACGACCTACTACGGTAAAAAGACTGATCTGTCTAATGACTGGTGCTTTAAGGTCAAATCCGGTATCATCACTGATATTGGAATTGGTGGTGAGAATGTCTATGAAATGGCAGGTATCTCTTACTGGACAGCAGATGATGCAGTACAACTTAGCAAAGATTTAGAAGAAGCCATTCATTTACCAGGTGGTTTAGAGAAATTTTGGGATGATATTCCACTTAAAGATTATAAGAACAATTACAAAATATATATTACCGAATGCAAAGATGAAGATATTATCGAGATTAATACATTCTCACAGATCCAACAAATGGATCCAATATATCTAGTATAGGAGCTCATGATGAAACAAGAACATGAAATAATGTATGACATTTTAGTGGAATTTGACAGAATTTGTAAAAAGCACAATCTCAAATATTCACTGATTGACGGAACTTTATTAGGTGCTATTCGCCATCAAGGCTTTATTCCTTGGGATGATGATATTGATGTTGGTATGTTACGAGAAGATTATGATCGCCTTGATGCTATCATCGCTTCTGAACTCTCTGAAGGTTATGTATATCAAACTCATGAAACACAACCTGAAAGTGTTCAAGCATTTGCTAAGATTAGAAGTGATCGTTTATTACTAATCCAAGATATCGTTAAAGATCGCAACATGCACCATGGTGTATGGCTAGATATCTTCCCATTTGAATATGTTCCAGAAGATAAAGCATTACAGGACAAGCAAGTTGAGGATATTCGAAGCTATAATAAGAAACTAAAGTTACTTAATTATGTTATCTTCAATGAAGATGACTCAATCATCAAGAAAATTGCTAAATCACCATTTGTTTTCTACACTAAACTCTTTGGTAAAAACGATAAACTAAGTCATCGCCTTATTGTAAAACGTGATGCTTTAATTCAACAATATAATGATCGACCAAGTAGTCTTGTAGCAAACCTTTCAGAAGGTGCTTCACCAAGTTACGGACGTTTTGTATTCGAACGTAAAATATTTGATGATTTTGAAGATCTTCAATTTGAAAAAGATAAGTTCTCTTGTTTTAAGGATTACGAAGCTTTCCTTACAACCACTTATGGTGATTATTTAACACCACCACCAAGTGATCAACAAGTTGGAACTCATACTTAACAAACTAAGGAACATTAAGCTTAATATGCTTAGTGTTCTTTTTCATAGCTTCCAGTGAAAGAATGATTACTTTTTTATTTTAGAAATGATCGATAATAAGCTAATAACAAGCAGTCCACAAGACTTGCTATGATTGCTTTTAAGCCCTAAAAAAGGCATAATAGAGAGAGACTTTAAGGAGATACACATGAAAAAATTAAAAGTGATGACAGTAGTTGGGACACGTCCGGAAATCATCCGTCTATCCGCAGTTATCAATAAACTAGAAAATTCACCTGCCATTGAACACATCTTAGTTCATACAGGACAAAACTATGATTATGAATTGAATGAGGTCTTCTTTGATGACTTTAAATTAAGAAAACCAGACTTCTTTTTAAATACAGCTACAGGAGCGCCAATTGGAACAATCGGTAATATCTTGATTGCTATTGAACCAGTTTTAAATGAAGTTAAACCTGATGCATTCTTAGTATTAGGGGATACAAACTCATGCTTATGTGCCATTGCTGCTAAACGTATGCAAATTCCAATTTTCCATATGGAAGCAGGAAACCGTTGTTTTGATCAACGTGTACCAGAAGAAACCAACCGTAAGATTGTTGACCATATTTCAGATATCAACCTTACTTATTCTGATATTGCTCGTGAATATTTATTAAGAGAAGGACTTCCTGCAGATCGTATCATCAAAACTGGTAGCCCAATGTTTGAGGTAGTTAATTCACGTCGTGAAGACTTAGCTAGCAATACGATTCTAGAAACAATGGGTCTTAAAGAGCATGAATACTTTGTAGTATCGGCTCATAGAGATGAAAACATCAACTCAGAACGTAACTTTTTAAACTTATGCGATACGCTTAATGTTATTGCTGAAAAGTATGATCTACCAGTTATTGTGAGTACACATCCTCGTACACAAAACATGATCAATGCTAAAGGTATTGTTTT
>JAAYGI010000119.1 GCA_012727815.1 Erysipelothrix sp. | reverse complement strand
TAATTTATGAAAGTATTTAAATCTAGAAGGTCTATTCTTCGGTATCTTTTGTAAAAGTGATATTATATAGACAGGTGATAGTATGAAAACAATAGATGAGATAAGACAAGAAATCATGGATGACAACCCGCAGTTTACAAGTAAGTCATGGACTCCTATTTTCTTTGCACATAAAGATGTCCGAATACTTATAATAGGACAGGCACCAGGAATTAAAACACAGTTAAAGGAAACTGTATTTATGGATAAGAGTGGTGATAAACTAAGAGATTGGATGGGTGTAGATATGGAAACATTCTATGAGTCTAATTTGATCGGTGTTTTACCTTTAGACTTTTATTTCCCAGGAAAAGCTAAGACCGGAGATTTACCACCACGAAAAGACTTTGCAGAGAAATGGCATCCTCAATTACTGGCAGCAATGCCTCACGTCGAACTCATTGTTTTAGTCGGAACTTATGCAATTAAATACTATCTAGGTAAAGATATGAATAAAAATCTAACAGAAACAGTTAGAAACTATAAAAATTATCTACCTAAATATTTTCCACTGGTTCATCCATCTCCATTAAACTTTAGATGGGAGGCTAAAAACACTTGGTTTGAGGAAGAAGTAATCCCTGAATTTAGAAGCCTTGTACAATCAATATTAAAATAGAAGCTTTAAAATTATAAGAGTTGCTTATTAAGCGAATGTTCTCTAAAATAGATAAGCAAGAGAGGTTTGATTGGATTGATAAATAAAATTAAAAACAATGTAGATACAATAACTATATTAATAGCAATACATGCTTTACAGGGAGTTGCGGCGAACTTCGCCCATCCAATTACCCCCGCATATTTGAGTTCGCTAGACTTTCCAAGTACGATGTTTGGATTAGTTTTTGCTGCGATGTCCTTTACTAACTTTGCATTCTCACCATTTTGGGGAGTAATGTCACGTTATATTAAGGCTAAGAAATTAGTACTGATTGGTGCATTTGGTTATGCACTTGGGCAGGCTATCTTCGGATTTAGTTCAAATCCTTATATTATAATTTTTGCACGACTTATTTCAGGTGTCTTTGTATCAGCACTATTTGTAGGTACAGGACTTTATGTTGTGGAGAAATCTTCACCTGAAGAAAAAGGAAGAAACATTACAAAGATGTTGACGATATTCTCAGTATTTGGAACTATAGGTTTCTTTATTGGTGGATATATCGGAGGATACTCTTTAAAGATTCCTTTTATAATACAAATCGTAACGCTGATTACTGTAGGGATTCTTTATTATGTATTCCTAGAAGATAATGAAGTTGAAGAGAAGATGGATTTCAAACGTATCATTAGTTCAAGTAGTCCAATTGTTAAGTCTGATAAGCCTTTAACAAAAGAACTTGTTATGAACTTTTGGATTGTGTTCTTAATTAGTATTGCATCTACTTCACTAACTCAAACATTCTCATACTTTATTGATGATGCTTTAAAAATGACATCAGTGGCAAATGGTATGACAAAAGGTCTTGTAGGACTTATCTCATTAATTTTTAACTTTACAATAGCTTTAAGAGTTGTAAGATCTAAAGATATACAAAAGAATCTAATTTATATATTTGCTGCAGTTATTCTTACAATGTTACCCATGATTGGATTTAACCAAACACCATATATCTTTATGACCATGGGTGTTGTTGCCATGTCTATTGATACTATGCCAGTATCCCTTCTACAAGGTAGAACAGTTGCATACTCAGAAGATGATGCACAAGGAGAAATGGTAGGATACCACAATACTATGAAGGCATTGGGTATGATTATTGGTTCTTTAGTAGCAAGTTGGATTTATGAATGGAATATAGTATCACCATTTCTATTAAGTATTTTACTTTATATCATTGGAATGTTACTTTTACAAAGAACAAGAAAGTATGTGAAATAAAAGAATTTAAAGAATAATGGATTAATTATATGAAAAAAACAGTATAATAAGATTTCGAAATGAGGGTGATGTATCGTGTCTAAAAACAATAGAGCAACAAAGACAGTTGTAATGCTGGCTGCGTTCTCTTTTTTAAGTAAAGTACTCGGGTTTCTAAGAGAGACCATGATTGCAAAGCAATATGGATCAAGCTCTGACTCAGATGTATTCTTCATGGCTCTTGTTACCATCACAATGTTCACTGGAATCATTAGTGCAACAATTGGTACAACCCTAATTCCAATACTAACAGAGGTTGAGGAAAATGAAGGTAGAGAAGGTAAAAGAAAACATTTAAATAACTTCTTAAATATAATAGGAGTTACTTCTATTATAATTACTTTAGTTGCGATTATCTTTGCACCTCTAATGTTAAAAATACTGGCAAGAGGATTTGATGAAGAAAGTTTTAACCTTGTTGTTAAGTTAGCTCGTATTGGTATGCCTACGATATTTGTATCAAGTATTATTGGGGTATTTAGAGGATATCTTCAAAGTGAAGGTCTGTTTAAAGAAACAGCCATATCATCACTTTTTGTAAACCTTGTCATGATAGGTTTCTTAATGTTCCTATCAGATAAGTTTGATGTAAGTGCATTGATGCTAACATATGTAATAGCGAACGTTATACCTTTAGTGTTTCAATTTATATCATTGAAATCTATAGATTATAAGTATGAGTTTGAATTTCATATAAAAGATGTATATATGATTAGAGTATTACAAATGATTCCACCAATACTGATTGGTGTTGCAATTACTGACCTTAATAAGATGGCCGATAATTCAATGGCATCAGGTCTTGTAACAGGAAGTATCTCCGCATTAAACTATGCAACCAAGTTGGATAGTTTCACAACAGGAATCTTTATAGCATCATTGATGACTGCAATCTTTCCGATTTTGTCACAACATGCAAATAAAGAGAATCAAGATGGATTCAAAAATGTTATAACAAGAGGATTTAATATGATTCTACTTATAACAATTCCAGCGGCTATTGGAATGATGGTACTTGCTTATCCAATTGTTAAACTAGCCTTTGAACGTGGAGAGTTTACATCTACTGCTACAGCCATGACGGTTGGAGCACTGACTTACTACTCAATTGGTTTACCAGCAAATGGCTTAAAGCAATATATTAGTAAGATATTCTATTCATTAAAAGATACTAAGACACCTGTTATCAACAGTGCAATAACTGTAGCTTTAAACATTACTTTAAACATAATGTTAGTAGGTTCAATGAAACATAGAGGATTGGCACTTGCTACATCCTTAGCAAATATTATTACGGCATTTGTATTCATATATTCATTAAGGAAAAAGATTGGGCCCTTTGGTATCAAGAGCACTATAATTGTAGCGATTAAATCTCTTGTATCAGGTTTACTAATGGGACTGAGTGCACACTACACATATAAGTACTTAATTATACGTGTAAGTTCAGGTAGTATTGGACTTGTTCTAGCACTGTTAGGTGCAGTCTTATTGGCAGTTATAGTATATGTAGTGTTACTGAAAATACTAGGAGTTAAAGAATTGGATGATCTACTCATTCAAGTTAAAAAGAAAATTAAATCTAAAACAAGTAAGTAAGCACCCAGTGGTGCTTTTTACATGTCACAACTCATGTTGTGCTAGGTTTATATTATATGTATTTGCTGCTTTAAGAACCAAAGAGAATGTTATTTAATAATGTTTGTAATTCAATCTATATAACTTATCTTTATTGTGGTAAAATTCTAACATCTATACTAATAAGATAATCTTTAAATATGGTGATTATTGGTTTATTGTACTTAGAGAAAATTTATATTTCAGGAGGAATTATGATTAGAAAATTTAAAGAAGAAGATATTGAAGACATAATGAAGTTGTGGCTAGAAACAAACATTTCAGCACATGATTTTATTGATAGTGATTATTGGAAAAACAACTATGATGCTGTAAAAGAAATGATGCCAAATGCTTCAATTTATGTCTATGAAGAAAATGATCTTATACAAGGATTTGTTGGCTTAATGGATGGCTATATTGCAGGGATATTTGTTTCAAAGCAATTACAATCAAAAGGTCTAGGAAAAGAATTGTTGGATTATGCTAAAAGTAATAACAGTAAGTTATTTTTGAATGTTTATAAAAAGAATAAAAGAGCTGTTGATTTTTATCTACGTGAAGGCTTTCTTGTTTCTAGTGAAAAAGAAGATGAAAATACAGGTGAGATTGAACTGAGTATGTACTGGGGAGAATAAGTATTTACATACAAAAGTCTTCTAGCTTAATATCGATTACTATAAAAATATGAGCAAACCTTGCTATCAAATGGGGTTTGCTCATTTTCTATTTTCCCCCTCATTAAAAGAGAGTCAACTGGTTAGTGTCAAGCGGATGTGGGTGAATTTAGTGATATTGAGAAAGTATGTTATAATGGTTTTAGTGACATTTTAAATAATGAACGGGGTGAAGACATGAGAATAGCGTTATTAACTACTAATTTAAACGAAACTGTCGAAGCACAGGTAAAACAGATTGATGAATATCTAAGTGAGTTTTTGTCTGTCGATTTATTGTGCTTGGGTAATGCGTATTTAATGGGTGAGACAAAGCTTACTGGAGTCTACGAAGATGATCTTGAAATTGCACTCAATGCTGATTGTAAAGAGATTCTTTTGTTACGTGAAATTGCTAAGAAACGTAGATGTGGATTAGGATTTGGATTTGTGGAGAAAGATGATGAAGGTTATATCTATAACAGTTATATGTTGATAGATGGACTGGGAAACATTGTTTCAATACAAAGAAGTATCAATGATGCTTGGAAACCAAATGATAATGAAATGTATGCAAATGGTAAAGGGTATAATTTAGTTAACTATAAAGGTCTTACAATTGCAGTAGCAAGTTATGGTGATCTTGAACATATGGATAATATACTAACATTAAACTCATTAAATCCAGATGCAGTTTTATGGCCTATTTCTTTGGAATTCAATCCAACAGAATGGCGTAATGAAGGGTTAAATGAATTAGCAACACAGTTGAAAATCATTAAACCACATATATTACTTGTAAATACATATTCTGATAAAGAAGGTTTACCTTCAGGTGGTGCATACATGTTCCATGAAGGGCATGTAATGAAAGAGTTGCCACTGGGTAACACAGGTATCTTGATTGTCAGTGCAGCTGAGATTCAAGACAATAACTATAATTAAATTAAAAGAAAAAAGAGAGAATCTACTTAATTCAGTAGATTCTCTCTTTTTATGTATTATAACTTAAAATTATTTAAAGTAGTTGCGTAAGAATGAAACCACACCATTCTCACCATTTGATACTGTAGTATGTGTAGCTAAGTCCTTTACACCTTGTGGTGCATTATCCATTGCAACACTTGTGTGAGATTCTTTAAACATACTTACATCATTATAGCCATCACCAAAAGTGATAACATTTTCTTTTTTGATATTGTGTAATTTCATAAGTTTAAGTAGTGCATTACCTTTTGAAGCTTCTTTAGAATATACTTCAAGGTTACGTGGATTTGAACTTGTAACTGTTAGATCCATTATTTTATTTAGTTCTTTTCTAATTGGTTCTAAAACAAGTTCTGGTTTTTCTAAATGGTGTCCTAAGATTAAAGCATTTACAAAGTTATTGTCGTGTATATGCTTTTTAACATCTTCAATCTTGATGACTGATGAGCCTTCACTTTTTGGAGCATTAAAGAATTCTGGAACGAAGTGTGTGTAGTAAACATCTTTATCTGTAAAGAAAAGTGCTGGTACATCATTCTTAACTACGTAGTCATAAAATTCCATTTTTTGATCATGCTCAATATGTGTAAGTTTGAAACCTTCATCTGTTTGAATAACAGCTCCATTTGAACCTACTATTTTCACACGTGGATCAATATCGATTGCTGATTCTTGTACAAGAGCTTTCATGCGTCCTGTAGCAATCACCATAATGTGTCCTTGATCAAGTAGTTCTCTTATATAAGTTTTAGTTGTTTCGTTGACATGATGATCGACATCAGCCAATGTTCCATCAAAATCAGATACTATTAAATATTTATTCATACTATCCCTCGCTTCTTTTATCATTATAGCAAAAACTTCTCTAAATAAAAGTTAAAAGCGTGTTTATATCCTATTGAGAGCTAATCTGACATCTTTATAGTATTAAGAAGCATTCTAGTAAGACTTAAGATATATTTGATTGAGTGTTATTACTAAATAGTAAACAATTAGTATTAATCCTAAGTAATTGTTTGAAAGAGTGTATATCGTGAGTATCCATTGTCTATTTGATATAATTGAATTAGGAAGAAGTGATAAGATGAATAAAATTAATGGAATTTATGAAGATACAAAATATGAATCTATTTATCTAGGCGGTGGATGTTTCTGGGGAACTGAAGCTTACATGAAAAGACTTGAAGGTGTGGTGTTTACATCAGTTGGTTATGCCAATGGTAATATTGATAATCCAAGCTATGAACTTGTATGTACAGGACAAACAGGATCAGTAGAAGCAGTTTATGTAGTGTTTGATCCAAATATCATTAGCTTGCCTTTTATACTGGATGCATATTACCAATCTGTAAATCCTACGATGTTAAATCAACAAGGTAATGATGTGGGAACACAATATAGAACTGGAATATACTATACAGATGAAAAACAAATAGATGTTATTAAGAAATCACTGGAAGCATTACAAACACATTATGATAAGAAAGTAGTTATAGAAGTAGAAGCAATCAAATCATACTATGTAGCAGAAACTTATCATCAAGACTATCTAGCAAAGAATCCAAATGGATATTGTCATATACCTCAAAGTCTTATGAGATATGCAGAACAGTATAGAATGTATAAGAAAAGAGATATAGATGATTTAAAATTGCATCTTGATCCTATATCATTTGAAGTTACACAAAATGATGCGACGGAAAGACCTTACTCATCAGAGTATGATGCTAAGTTTGATAAAGGAATCTATGTGGATATTACATCAGGTGAACCATTATTCTCATCAACAGATAAATATGATGCTGGATGTGGTTGGCCATCATTTACAAAGCCAATTGTTGCACCATCAATAAAGATGCTTGAAGATAGAAGTCATGGAATGAGACGTGTTGAAGTTAGAAGCCATATAGGAGATGCACACCTAGGACATGTCTTTGAAGATGGCCCTAAAGACAAAGGTGGATTAAGATACTGTATCAATGGAGCATCGCTTAAATTTATTCCTTATGATAAAATGGATACAGAAGGGTATGGATACCTGAAAGATTTATTTAAGGAGTAAGAATTATGGATATTAAAGCATTGGTAGAAAAGTATGAACGGGGATCAAAGGTTAATTTTGATCATATTTTAAAGAAGGTTATTGAGTCTTGGAAAGAAGACGAAATAAAACCTACTGTATTGATGCATTCATGTTGTGCACCTTGTAGCACTGTTATGCTGGAAGAGATGGTTAAAGTAGCAGATGTTACTGTATACTTTTCTAACTCAAATATTTACCCTAAAAGTGAATATGAAAGAAGAGCAGATGTACAAGAGAAATTTATAAATGATTTTAATGAAAGTACATCAAGTAATGTTAAGTTTATAGAAGCGCCTTATAAACCCAATGAGTTTGTAAAGATGGTTAAAGAAAATAACTTACAAAATGAACCTGAAGGTGGAAAAAGATGTACAGCCTGTTTTGATATGAGACTTGATAGTGTTGCTGCAAAAGCGCAAGAATTAGGATTTGATTACTTTGGAAGTGCACTCACACTATCTCCCCATAAAAACAGTCAAGTTATTAATAATGTAGGATTTGAAGTACAAAAGTTTTATACTACAAAATATCTTCCTACAGATTTTAAAAAGAATAATGGCTATAGAAGATCTATAGAGATATGTAATACATATGATGTATATCGCCAATGTTATTGCGGATGTATCTTTGCTGCTAAAGAGCAAGGTGTAGATCTTAGAAAAATTAATGAAGAAGCAAAAGCATACTTACAAGATAAAAAGTAAGGAAGGAGTATAATATGTTAGAACGTATACAAAGAGTTATTAACAATCACCAGTTGTCATGTCATCATACAAGAAGATACTTCTATATCCTAAGAGGATTTGAACCCTTCATGGATAATATAGTGGTACCTTTAGAACATGATGCACCAGAACTCAGAAAAGAATATAATAGATATATACTTGAAGAGGAACTGGAAGGATTTGATAAATCAAGATTTGAAGGTTATACTCTGATTGAAGTTGTATTTAACTTCTTTGAGAATAACTACATGTATAATGGTAAAGACTTTATTAAGTTAGAACCCCTTGATTTAGATATACATGATACACTGTGCGTCTTTAACACACATGATGCACTGGGTGAGTTTGTAGAGCATGATCCAATGGATAACAATCAAAGGTTGGAACATGTGTATGATACATTGAAAAAGGAGTATAATGCATGAGATTAGAAGGTAAAAGATTACTAACGATTGTTAGTGAAGACTATGATGATTTAGAGTTTCACTATCCGATTATAAGACTTAAAGAAGAAGGTGCACGTATTGATATTGCATCTCTTGCTAAGGGTGAGAAAATCAACGGTAAGTATGGTCTGAGTACAGTAAGTGATATGTCATTTGGTGATGTTGATATTACGCAGTATGATGGCTTACTAATACCAGGAGGATGGTCACCAGATTATCTTAGAAGATTTGATGATGTATTAGGCTTTGCACAATACATGGACAAACATAATAAGCTAATAGGTATTATATGTCATGCTGGATGGGTATTATCATCAGCTGATATCTTAAAGGGTAGAACTGTAACAAGTACACCAGGCATCAAACATGACTTAATGCATGCAGGTGCAACATGGGTTGATGAAGCTGCTTTGATTGATGGAAACATCGTATCAGGTAGAAGACCACCAGATTTGCATGAATATTTACCAATGATTATAGAAGTACTTATGAAGCAAAAATAGTAATGTCTCAAAGTAGACAGCAATCCCTACTCAGTGAGTAGGGATTTTCTTGGTAATCTAAAATAACATGGGGTTCCACAAATATTTCTTTAAATAATTTTAGGGTTTTGAATACCCCATGTTACTGTATAGGACTAGAATTGGTTTATCCGTTCTAGTCTTTTGTTTGACGGGCATGTTGCTAGCCCAGGGATGAAATAAACCCTACCACCGCACCAAAATTTTAGAAGGTAAGCTGATAGACAAGGGCATCACTGGTGACAGGGATGTCTGAAGGCAGTCTCAAGCAGTATCTGGAGCGAAGCGTAAGCGAACCAGTTTTGGCGGATGAGAAGGATGACTCTGCAAAAGGTGAAGGAAGTCCAACAAGGTGCATCTCATACGTTATGATGGTCGTTATCTGATACAGGCGACACAACTTAACCCGTGAATATCTGTACTCGTGGTTATATAAAGCGATTCAAGTCGAAAGACAAGATAGTGGAAGAGTGCAGATTGCAGATGAAGTCGTAGTAGTGATTAAATCTTAACCGATGAAAGCAGGTAACTGTCTGGAGGAGAAAATTAAGATGACTCAAGTTCAATGTGTAACTGAGACATCCATTGCCCAAAAGGTATTGGATGATGCGAAGGACGGAAGGATTTACAAATCTTACTTATGAATTGATTGATACCAATTTCGAAGGCGTTAACAAACCATGAAAAAGGAATGCGCGAAAGCGACGCGAATATGAAGTAGTTAAGAAGAACTTAGTAGATTGTCCAAGAGACTAGAAACGCTTTGGGAATCCTAATGAAAAACATATAGAAATGAAGTACATCAAGAAGTATGAGAAGATACAAAAGACTAGGAAGTGAAATGATGCGAAAATGGTATAGCATCATTGATAAGATATACAATGAAAATAATCTCAAAGAAGCATTTAGGTCTGTAAAACGAAACCATGGAGCCCCAGGAATCGATGGGGAGACGGTTGAGGTTTTCGCCATGCATCTTGAAGAGAATATAGAGTTTTTGCATCAATCACTCAAAACCAAATCATACTTACCCAGTCCTGTTAAAAGGGTAGAAATCGAAAAGCCAGATGGTGGCATAAGACTTCTAGGGATACCTACAGTCAAGGACCGTGTGGTCCAACAAGCAGTGGTCAATATTATTGAACCCCTGTTTGACCCACAGTTTCACCCATCAAGTTATGGATATCGCCCCAATAAATCACAGCATCAAGCAGTCGCAAAAGCCGACCTCTTTCTTAAAAAGGGAAAACTTGAGCATGTGGTAGATATGGACTTAAGTAAGTGCTTTGATACACTGGATCATGACATCATGATGCAAGAAGTCAGTCAAACAATCAGTGATGGACAAGTACTATCACTCATTGAGAGTTTCCTCAAGTCAGGTATTATGGTTGATGGTGCCTATGAAAGTAGTGAAATTGGGTCTCCTCAAGGCGGCGTTATTTCACCACTACTCAGTAACATCTACCTCAATATATTTGACCAACGGATAAAGCAAAATGGAAATTACCGTATGGTTCGCTATGCGGATGATATTCTCATCTTCACCAAAAGTAAACGAGATGCACACAATGCGAAAGCATGGGCAACCCAGATACTTGAAGAAGAACTCAAGCTCACCGTTAACCAAGAGAAAACTCAAATCACATCACTGAAGGAAGGCGTTTCCTTTCTGGGTTTTACACTATTGTCCTACGCAACCGTAATCGATAGAAAACGAATCAAGCGATTTAAAGACAATATCAGAAGACTCACAAAGAGAAATATCGGCATCCCAATGTCAATAGTGATATCAAGACTGAATCGCTTCTTAAGAGGTTGGATAAACTATTATAGAATCGCCAACATCAAAAGCTTCTGCATTAACAATATGAAGTGGATAAGAAGACGTCTGCGTATGATACGCATGAAACAATGGAAAACACACAAAGCAATGCACAAAGAAATGAGACGACTTGTGATACACAACGATGAAAAGATGAATGTAACACTTTGGAAAAACTCCAAAGTTAAAATAATCCATCAAACAATACCCAATTCTTGGTTTGACAAGATGAAGCTCATTAACTTAACACATTATGAAGTGGGTCTATTGTCCAACAATAAAATAAAGTTGGATACGTAAATTCATGAGCCGTATACGAAAAACGTACGTACGGTTCTGTGAGAGCAAAAGAAGTAACGCAAATTACGTCACTTCTTAGCTACTCGATTTGATGGGATAAAGATAATGTGTCGCGCTTTTATTCACAACATACATCACTCTGTTTCTGAAGCGATTCCAATTTTTATACCCATTAGAATTTCTTTTAATAGTTTTGATTGCTTTATTTCTGTTTTCAATAATCGCATTTGTAACTTTTCCCTTACCATCTACTTCCATAAATGAATTAATGATTTCTCTTTTCCATTGCAGCAAGGTATTCATAAAATCTGTCATACCGTGAATGTTGCTTTTTTTAAGGACTTCAATAAAATCATTAAATTTCTCTTCTGCTTCGCTATATTTTCCTTCGTAAAATTTATAGAGCTTTGATTGAATATTGAAGACTTCAAGTAGTACAGGATTGGCCTTGAATATTAGTTCTCTTAGTTCATATAAATTATAATGTCCTTTGAGTCGTTGGTTATATCGTCTGCGGGCATCTGGTTTAGGAGCTTTGTCTCCCATTTTAAAGAGTAACCAATTGAATTTCTTTAATAAGTAATAATTGATTTCATCGCGATACATCATTTCTTTTTGAAGTTCAGTTAGTGTGGCATCATTTTCCACTTCTGGTTTCTTATACTTATTCATCTCCATCACGCGAACTCTCGAGAATTTACGAGAGAATTCTTGAAGCACATGAAACTTATCTACAGCACAAACGGCTTCAGGAAAGAACACTTGTGCGACATCTCTATAAGTGCGCCACATATCCATTGATATCAATTTGACTTTGGACCTCTCTTTTTTGGGGATAGTTCTTAAATATGAGTAAAGATCTGCCTTCTTTCTTGAAGGTAATAAGTCAATGATTTCTTGAGTTTTAAAATCAAGTAGTACACAAACATACTTACCTTGATAAGATTTAAAAGCATAGACTTCATCAATACATATTACTTCAGAAAATTGAGATCGCCCAATATCAACATAATTATCAAAAATAGATACAACAGAAGTGGGTGATAAATGATAACGCTCTGCAACACTTGAGAATGTTTCCGTCACTTTTCTTAGATCACATAACACATTATATACGGTGTTCATGGTGAGTCTCATACCGTCAAAAGCGAAAGGATTGTGCTCATAGAACGTTTTATTACAGAGTCTACATTTGTATCTTCTGGCTTTATAATTAATGACACATTTTTGATTCGTAAACGTTGAATGGAGTAGTTTTTTATTCACGTACCCTTTAATCGTGTAAGCATCGTGACCACACAGGTTACAGCATTCTTTTTTAGGATTTAACGTGATATCGATATTCAAAATTCCATCTTGATGGTACACCTTAAATTCTTTAATGTTTTTTTCTTCTAAATTAAACATTCGAAGCATGGTAAAATTATTTAAGTTCTGCAAATCATTCATAAAAATCACTTCCTCACTTAGCAGATCAATAAATTAAAAGCCATGGCAATGATTACTTAAGATAATTTAAAAATACAACTTAAGTCATAGAAAAACTAGCCCTTTCATGTGGAATAATCCAAACCACCTCACTTTTTCGCTTTAAGCCTTCACAAACTCGTTTATAGATAATCAAACGTTGGTGGATAGTAGTTATGGAATTGTGTACATATAGTTCTAATATAAAAGCATCCCTAGAATATGGAATCATTGGAAATAATAAAATCGAATGCGTCACACCACATCCGATACATTTCACTCTATAGATATTTAATTCTATTAAATTATAACCATCAAAAAACATACGCTCATACGATCCATGATGATAAAACCCTGAATTCTCACAAAGTTCACAGGTTAGGTTTTCAAATGAGACAAGACTGACCAAGGAATTATACCGAGTTTGTGTAAAAGTCTTGAAGCTTAAGTTAGAATCTATTATAATCATAGTGTCTTGGGAAAAGGAGATTAGTCATAAAACTAATGGTCTCCTTTTCTTTTTTTATCCTTTAAAATAATTATAGCTCAACCCCATACTAATGTGTAGCCCTATAATCACCAGTAAAATGACCACCCCATGATTTCGAACACGAACCCCCAAACCCCAAAGTTATTAAGTTACTCAGCTTTTTTTGTCCTTCGCCTTAATCGGGTAGAGATAATGGACGGAGTTCTGGTTGACTGAGTATAGGATTCTGTTTCTGAATCGTTTCCAGTTTTTAAATCCATTCGCATTCCTTTTGAGTGTTTT
>JAAYGI010000118.1 GCA_012727815.1 Erysipelothrix sp. | reverse complement strand
TCAGAAACGTGAATATGCTGAAACTAAAAACAAATATATAGGACTCATGTTAAGTGGTCCACACATTACAACCAAACAACTAAAATCAATACAATCCAATGTATATGTACTCCGAGGAGAACATGATCTCATTACAAAAGAACATACACTCTTCTTTACTAAGGCAATACCCAATGCACAGTACATTGAAATCAAAGATGAAGATCATGGATCATACGTAGCAGATCCAAAGAAGTTATCAACAATACTATTAGATATAGAAAATAAGGTGAAGTAAATGAAACTCATGTTAGATAGTGCAAACATAAAAGAAATTGAACAAGCGATAGAACTCGGGATCATAGACTCCATTACCACAAACCCAACAATCTTAAAACGAGAATCACAAAGTCGTAAAGAAAGCTTAAGTCTACTGTCAAAATACACAGATTTAAAACTATTTGTCCAAGTAACAGGTATAAGCGCAGATAAAATGTATGAAGACTTTCTAGAAATAGATCGACTCTTAATGGGACAAAAAGTAAACTATGTTATAAAAGTTCCAATAAACAAAGAAGGACTAAAAGTAATCAAACGCATCAAAGCATATAAAGATATTGAAATATTAGGTACCGCAATCTATGACACTTTACAAGCAATCACCGCAATCGAAGCAGGCTGTGAATACCTAGCCCCATACTACAACCGTATTGAAACTTTAGGACATGATGCAAGTGAAGAAATCAATAGCATCAGAACTTACATTGATAACAATAGATACAATACTGTTATCGTAGCCGCTAGTTTTAAAACAGTTCAACAAATAAAAACAGCACTCTTAGCAGGTGCACACACATGTACCATCAGCTATGAACTACTAGAAGCACTAGCTACAAGACCTAAGGTAGAGTTAGATATTCAGAGATTTGAAGAAGATCATTTAGAAGTGAACTAAGTAGAAAGAATAAACAGATATTCATAGATTTTGAAAGTATGTACAGATAATAAACAATAATTTATGGAGTGTAAACAGTATAATATACTTAGGAGTGATCATATGGCCAGAGCAAAAACTAAAACAGAATTAGTAACAATGAGTACTGATAACTATGAAAGATTATTATTATTCTTAGAAGGCTTAAGTGAAGAGCAGATGAGTACATCATTTAATTTAGAAAATATCACTGCAAAAGAAGCACACTGGAAACGTGATAAGAACATTCGTGATGTTCTCACTCACTTAAATGAATGGCATACCTTACTCATCGAATGTATTGAAGCAAATCAAAATGGAACGCCTCAACAATTCTTAAAACCAGGTTACAACTGGAAGACCTATGGACAAATGAATCTTGAATTTGTCTTGAACCATCAAGATACAGATGTTTATGAAATCCTTGAAGCATTCAAATCATCACATCACATACTTATGTCAAAACTTAATACATTGAGTGATCATGAACTCTTTACTAAGGGTGTCTTTGAATGGACCAAAGGAAGTACACTAGGAAGTTACTTTATTTCAACAATGCCGAGTCATTATGATTGGGCCATTAAAAAACTGAAGAAGTGTGTCAAATAATAAAAAATCCAACACTGAATGAATCAATGTTGGATCTTTTATAAACTTACTTCTTTAAAACAGATTGATATTCCTCAACCACTTCAAATTGTTTGACGACATAAGGACAGACTGGAATCACAAACAGTTTGTTTTCAACAGCATAGTCATAGATGTGTCGTACAAGATGTGCCGCAATGTTTTGTCCACGGTAGGTAGGATCAACAAAGGTATGATCCACAACAATCGTATTCTCATCAGGACGTGTAAATGTAATCTCCCCGATTTCTTTGCCCTCATCTTCAACATAGAAGCGGTTTGTATCAAAAATGTATTTCATTTAATCACCTCAAACCTATCATAACAAACACCTTCACATTTTGGCAATAATCAATGCTTTTGATATAATGATTAGGGAGTGATTAGATGATAAAAGGAATAATATTTGATTTAGATGGAACACTAGTAAATAGTATTGAAGACATTAGTGATAGTATGAATCGTGCCCTTACAAAATATAATTTAGAGACACATGATGTTCAATTTTATACGGACCATATTGGACAAGGATTATACAAACTTACTGAAGACAGCACAAACATGCAAGACGTTGATAATGTATACGCAGAACTCTTAAGTGACTATGCTGAAAACTACTTAAATAAAACTGCACCGTATCCAGAGATTGAAGCACTACTGACACAACTGTATGCGGATGGACTTAAATTAGGAGTAAACTCAAATAAAACGGATGCCTATACAAAGGCCATTGTGGATAAATTATTTATCGTTCCTTTTGTAAAAGTCATAGGAGATCGAAAAGATGTTGCTAAGAAGCCAGATCCAACAAGTGCCAATGAAATTATGAGTGCGATGAACTTGAAGGCTGATGAAGTGCTCTACATTGGAGATACAGACCATGATATTAAAACTGCGTTTAATGCCGATTTAAAGAGCATTGGTGTTACATGGGGTTATCGATCAGAAGCACAACTAAAAGCTGCTGGAGCGACGTACATTGCCCACAGTGTGATGGATATTTATGAGATCATCCAAACAATAAACAAATCAATCTAGAGTACAAAAAATAGGACCTGAGTCCTATTTTTTACTGTTGTTTTTGAGTCTTCTTTAATTCTTTAATCTCTTGTTTTTGTTGATGTTCCTTATGTTTTTTAATCCGTTTCTTAATGAACTCAATCCAGAAGTATGCTGTTGCAGCTACGTGTAAGAG
>JAAYGI010000117.1 GCA_012727815.1 Erysipelothrix sp. | reverse complement strand
TCAGTTCCTTGTAGATAAGGGCTGAATACCTCATTTGAACTACGTTTTACATTAATTCTATATGTATATGGTAATAAATACTCTAAAGAGTCTTGATCATAACTTGTTGGTGCAGCCATGAATGAATAGTATCCATCCGTTGTTGTAAGTGTAGTATCCACATGTTCCCATACTGAGTTTATAGGATTTTGTTTCCAAAGTGTTACTTCTCTATCTGTTTCTCCAAGTTCTTCATCTTGTTTAATACCATCAAAGTTTGTATCTTGCCATACTTTACCAGAAAGTCTTACAGAATTAGGGAATTCAACATACCCTATTCCCATGTCAAGATCATCTGTAATTGTCTTAATATCTAAACCATCGTAGATGTCAAATTCTTCAGTGACCCCTGTATGGACTCCTGAAATACCAGGTAATCCTAAATCATCTGCATTAGAAATATTACTATCATTGCTCATATCACTACCTTGATTTGATAAGGTCCACGCTTGGTATCCTTCACGTTGTGCACTTACACGGTATGCATAAGGCTTAAGGTAATCATTTGATAATGGGTCAAAGTTTGTTGGTAATACCTCAAACTCATAGTATCCAAATTCATCAATATTAACTGTTTCAATTTTTTCCCAAACTAAATTTCGTTGGCTAAACTTCCACAGTGTTACTTCTTTAACAACAGGGATTTGACTTACATTTCGAATTCTAGTTTCATCTAAATCTAATGATACAATACCACCAAGTTTAGCTGTTTTTTGGTATGTTGAAATTCCAGCATCCATTGTTAGGTCGGTGCGTGTTGTTCCCATATCTATAACCCCATCAACTGTATCAGCAATATCAAAGATTTGTGATACTCCCCAAAGTGCATTAGCACTTGTCATTGTTGTTAAGTCATAAGCGTTTAAGAAGTTACTATCAATTTGTAAATCCGTACCTTGGTTGACATCTGCAAACTTTTGCCAAGCATCACGTTTTGTAACAACTCGGTATTGCCATGTTGATTTATCATCAACTGTAAAGCTTGTTGGTGCTACTTTAAATTCGTAGTATCCATCTTTATCAGTCGTCATACTTGAGTTTCCATTTAGATCTTCAGTTAGGAACCACTGAGTTCCTACTTTTCGATACAAGAATACTTTTTGATTTACAAATGCCAATTCATGATCATCTCTTATATGGTTTTCCTGTCCGTCTTCTGGTCTTTCTTCATGCCATAAACGTCCACCTATATTTACATAGGATTTGTATAGTGCAAATCCTGCATCTACACTTAGGTTTTCCTTAATACGATCTTCATCATAAATTGAACTTAAATCTACAAGACCATCTTTTTCAGCAGCCAATGTGATTTCCTTAGAAACAAGGTCTGTATATAGATTGTCTGGTTCTAATCCTTGCAGAGGCTCATCAATGTATTCAAAGCGTGCGTTTAGTTTTTTATCCAATGTGTAGCGATATACTACTTCTTGATTAGCAAACCTTGGCTCACTTACTACTCTATAACGATATACTTTTTGGTAATGATCTGAATTAATATTCATATCAGCTACTTCTACTTCAAATGAATAATTACCGTTTTCATCTGTTTTAACTTGCATTGCTTTACCTTTATCGTCAAGTTTTGCAATCCATTTATTACTTGTATAATCAAAGACATGTAATGATACTTGGATATCTTTAATACTCTTTTCAGTATTGATATCTTGTACACCATTTTTATCTAGATCTTCAAATAGTGTCCCACTAATTTCTTTAATTGTATCGTGCTCGATAACACCAGCGTTTAGTGAAACGTTTTGTGTATTGTAGTAATCTACTTTTCCACCGTTTTTATTTGCTAGCAATCCAACATTGGATACCAGCATATGTTGGTCAATGGTAATCTTACTTCCATCTTTATTATAAAGACTGAAAGTTTTGTCTAAATCAGTATATTCTTTTTCTTCATCCACTTTTGATAATTGGATAAAATCAGAATCTAGAAGATTTGCATCAACTGCATAAAGTGTTGACTCATGACGTGTTTTTCTATTGAAACTTACAACATATTCTATTGCCTGATTGTAGTATTTCCAGTTTGGATCGAATGTATCTGAATTTGGATCTGCCTTATCATAATCAGCAAGGTCTAATCCCTTAAACTCATAATATCCTTGTGCATCTGTCAATGTTTGAATATGATTTCCATCAGCATCTACTACAGGACGTAATACTTTTTTGTCCACATCTTTTCTATATAAGTAAACAGACGTATCACTTAAGCGTAAGTGTTCATCACTATCTAAAATACCATCACGTTTATCTAGGTCGATAATGTTTTCTTGTAATATAGCATCATAGACAATACCATCTACCCAAAGGATACCAGATATGTCTCTAGTTTTTATTAAAGGCGCCAATGCAAAATCAACATTCTCAATGCTTACAGCTACAAATGTATCAACTGCAACCATTGAATCATCCGATTTGGATACTTTTAGTGTGATTGTTTCTGTTTCTAAAGTTCTGAAGTTATTATTTAAAATATCTCTTTCTTTAAAATCATTATTAATTGTAAGATCGCCACCTAATGTTTGCGGTGTTGGTTCAAACCATTGTGGTACCTGTGATATGACGATTCTATATTCAAATCTTTCATAACTGCCATCCGCTTTAATTTCAGGATTTACGATCATCAAGTTTTCAAAGTTATATTCTTTTCCAAATGTTTGGATATCTTTTCCTTTGATACCTGGTTCAAGCATTTGATCATTCTCATCTGCTTGTGCTTTAATCCATGCGCCATTCTTATCTTTTACCTCAAGATTTATTATAAATCCTGGATATGCATCTAAGTTTGATGTGTCGTTTTTAAAACCATCTTTATTGGTATCTTCAAACAAGGATCCACTTAGACTACCAAGTTGGTGTTTATGAAGTCCTAAATCTATGTTGTTAACGTCAATTGGTTCATACTCATCATAGTTACCATCTTCATCTTTTCCGATTATTTCAATGAAATCATCATCTAAGGTTAAACCATTTAGTAGGAAGTTATTATCTATTTCAATACTTCCCTGGTTATTAAGAGAAATATTATAACCTTTAACAAGGTTTTTAAGACTCACTTTATAGTAGGCTGGATAATCAATACCTGATACTTCAACCATAGTTGGAACTTTTCTAAAGTAGTATAGTCCGCTTGCATTGGTTTTAGTTGACATAAAGTCTTCTGTGATAAGTTCATATTTATCATCAATTAAAGCATATTGATGTAACCATAATTCTTGGTGCTCAATTCCTGGTTCACCAATATCTTGGATACCATTTTGATTTAAGTCATCCCATACTTTATCACCAATTGTTGCTGTATTTGAACGTTCATAGAAACCAAAGTATACAGATGTTCTGTCTGCAAAGTCTTCATCATAAAGTTCATCTAGTGCAAAACTTAAGTTATCAGATCTTGTTTCACGATCCGATCTTACATAATAGCCATCGTTATCATCACTTGATAGGAAAGGATCAGTATTAATACGAACTGGTGATATAACAGTACTCTTTTGTTTTACAGGGTCATTTGGATAAACCGTAATACTTAAGTATGCATTACGCATTAATGGTGTAATAACAAATTCATAGTCACCTTTATCATCCGTATGTGTTATATAAGGATTACCATTGATATCTTTTAGAATATTACCATCGATATCTTTTAGACTGATTTCTGAATTTTCAATACCAAGTTCATCTTTATCTTTGATTCCATTAAATTGTTCTTCAATACCGGATACAATTCTTTCATTTTCTAGGAATACATTACCACCTAATAGGATTTGTTGAGCAATTCCAATGTCAAAGTTCATCAGTTCTTCATCAGTATAGGCTTGTGTTAAGTCTAGATCTTCAATTAATGAGATGAGTCCATTCTTCTTAACTTCTTTTGTAATTTGAGTTGTTTGACCATATTTGTCATATTGACTGTCAAACTCGTAAACAACTTTATATTTGCGTTTTGGTATATTAGAGAATACATAGTATCCTGCATTACCATGGTAATCCATTTGTGTATGCGTGATTGTCGGACCTGATGAGAGTATCTTTTCAAGGAATACTTCATCAATCAAGAAATCACCTGTCGCTTCATCTACAACATACCATTCATTATCAGTATCTTGCTTAATTGCAAAACCACCTGCATCTACATCATATCCAGTATCTGTTTGTAATGTCACAACAACATCATTGATACCATAATCTTTATCATCAGGTTTTAGAAGTTGACGACCATTTGAATCTGTCCAAAGTGTCCCTTCATCTTGTACCCCATTGATATTATAATCATGCCAAATATATCCACCAAAGTAGCTATTTTCTTTGAGTTCTGTTGTATATGCCCCTGCAAGGTTTGATTCTTGTGGTTTAAATCCAAGAACACGTTGTGTTGCTGAGAAACTATTCAGGATTGCATAATCACTTGGATTTAAAGTCTCATCTAGCATTACAGGCGCATTGATTAATGATTTCATATCATAGTTTAAGCGAATCTTACTGTTTGCTGGCATTTCATATGCAGCATTATTAAAGAGGGCAAGGATACTTTCTATCTCATGTTCTCTACCTTTAGCATACTTATTAAAGTCAGCCAGTGTTACAAAGTAGGCATCTCTATATGCGGATGCTTTACCTGGAACACCTAAGTCATCATAGAATTTCTCAGTTTCAGCACCTTGTGGTAAATCTACTTTTTCTATAGTAGTTCCTGTTTTCTTAAACGGACCTACATAACTTGTATAGTCTTTATCTGTGAATATTTTATTTTCAGATCCTTCTATTTCTAATTGTATTGTATCTGTTAATAGCAAGGCATTGAATTTAGAATTTCTTGCTTCAGATGGATTAAATATAGATGTGTCTCCAACATGTGGTAATACATCATAGAAAATAGGATAAGGATAGGTTCTATTTTCTTGAAGTTGTGAGTTATCAATGGTGATATCAAACTTAACAACACCATTTTGCTTCATTGGTGTTAATTCAGGATATTCTGTACCTGCTAGGTTTAATTCAGAGATTGATTTCTTACTCTTCTTGAAGTTATCCACGTTTTCATATGTGAATAGGTTTTTATCTTGGAATACCAAACGGTTACTTGTTGAGTTATTTCTATCTAAGTCATAACTATCCACCATATAACCTAGTTTGTTTGATCTATTTTGTTCGGAGTTTAGTGGTGTTAATAAACCTGTATTATTTGATATTTTGGCTTTTGATTGCAAGTCACCTTTTTCAGGTACAGCAAAGAATGTAATAGCTCCGATGAATTCGACTATTATCTTATCACCAGGCTCAACATTACCCTTAAACCATATATTTAATACATTGTTACTAAATCCATTCCAGCTACCTGTATAGAAATCATCTATTTCAAGTTCTGATTGTGAACCATCTTTCTTTTCAAGATACCAGGTCCACTTACCATTATCTGAATTTAAGAGACCTTGTTTATTAACATAATCCTCATTTAAAGGACTGTCTTTTCCAACAGTTTCAATATAATCCAATTTACCTTGTAATGATGCCATTACATTTGGTAATTCAAAACTTACAAATGGATCAATTAAGAGGTCTTTTGCGTAAATATGTTTTTCATCTTCACTCCACATAGATTCATCCGCATTGGTAAATGTGGTTTTGAATTTTAAGTGTGGTAATTGGTGAGGGTTTATATTGGTATTATCTGACCATCCGTAAATGAAGTCATCATTCTCATCCTCACCTATAATTCGGAAGTTTTTCGCATCATATTCAACATTTAGTACAGGACGTGAAGGTGTTAGATATGACCTAACACTACTTTGGTCAAGTTTCAATACTGCATCAGCAACATAATTTGCCCATGCTTGTGCATTGTTGTAAATGAAGAGTGTTGATGATGCATCTGATAATGCACGCATTGTAATTTGAATAGAACTTGCAAATACTTCATCTGACATATCCTTAACGTTTAAGTTATCTGGATCTGATTCAAGAACACTTTCTAATTCTGGTGTGCTTGGATCTGTATCAATTGCCAGTTTAGTTCCTTTCGGTATGAGGTAGTTCTCATGGTCTAATGTTTTTAAGACTACTCTAATTTTTCGTGTTGCACGATCTAGTGTAAGAACCTCATTGGTATCAATGTTGGTTCCACCATCATTCAGTAGTGTCCAACCTTCTGCTTCATAACCATCAATAGCATCCTCTGTAGATGCATATACATAAACCTTATAGATATCGTGAAGGTTTTTACCATCAGCTGTTATGATATCAACCATTTCTTGAGGTATATGCCATATCCCTGTGGATACTGTTCTGGCTTGAGTCGTAATTGGAAGACGTGTGATATCAATACTTGATTCCGTTTTAGAATCTGTTGGTAAGATATCTTCCATGACCATTTCTTTTAATGCAGCACCTGTATTTTCAAGGTGATTTATTGCATAGATTATGTCATCACTTGAGTTGTAGTAGTTATCTCCTGTTTGACCACTTGTATATTCAATTCTTGGTCTTTGGGTATTTTTTCTAACAATAACTTTGGGTTTGATAATTTCTATTGCTGAATCATCATGTGCATAATCAACAACCTTATCATCACCATTCATATTAAACTTAAGATCACTGTCTTGAATATGTTGGGTATAGTTCATTAAAGACTCATCTTGAATTATGAAATCTCTAGGATCATTTTTAGATACTGTTTTATCATCAGTAATTAAAGACACATATGAATCTGCTTTTAAGTTTTCACCAGTCCATACTTCATCATTACCTAAAACATCATCAGTAAATCCATCTATCAAGATCACTTCAAATAAGAACTTAAAGCTTTCTTGAGATAGTACTCTACCTTCAGGTGGTGTTACTACAAATTGAACACGCATGCGTTTGTCATCTTTTTCGTAAGGCTCACTTAGGATATAATCCACAGTGTATCCTATATCTTCTGGTTTAAATACTTCATTACCAATCTTAATACGTACTTCTTCTGTAACACGTGCAAAGTTGGTAATCAGATATGTAAAGACAAAACGTGAGTGGTGAACATCACCTGCAGTGTGTGACTCTTCATATGGGTTTTCATATTTGATAATGTCATTGTTAACCTCTGTAAGGTACCAGTGTTTTCCTGCTGGATCTACCTGACTTGTATCATTTTCAGCACTGGTTGGGTGTCTTAAGGTTTTGCTTGTATTCTTAATGCTTGCTTGTCTTACCTTAAGTTCCAGTTCACCCTTAACACCATCATCTGTTAATTTGGTTTCTTTTATTAAAGGTTCTGTTATCTTCAAGACTCCCATATTACTCTTCCAAGTAGAAGTTGAATCTGGGCGCAATCTATCATTTTCAGCAATTGGTTTTCCTGTGATAGACGTTACTATGGTATGCGTGTCTCTTTGACTTGTTGAAGGCACTGATCCTGTTTTATATTGATCAGATACCATTGGATTAAAGGATTCTCTTGCACTGTTTGCAATTATTTCTACGTTACCTTCAATATTATCAATCACTTTTACAAGAGGTGAAATAATTAATGTTTGTAGATACTGAATATCTACTGATTTTTCTTCGTTTACAGTAAAGACAAGAACAAATCTACCTTCTTCTATCCTTACTTTAACATCAAATTTATCTGTGACATCTTTATTTAAAGTTGTTTCATGTAATCCTGTTATATCGTGAATTGCAGCCTCAAAATCAATGTCTTGATTTAAAACATTGTCATAAAGTCTTAGGGCTTTGCCATCTTTTCCAAGTGGCGCGACGCCAATTGGAAGTACCATTTTGACAACAGGTTCAAAATAAGCGCCACGTGCGCCTCCTATGGTTTGAGGTGTGTTTTTCCACAGATCCTCATTAGCATAAGTTCCTGTATATTGATAGTACTTTCTATTGTAGCCTTGTAATACTTCTAATTGTTGGTTTTCTATAGTTGTGTGTAGTTTTAACTCATCATATAAGTTAAGATCGAAGTCATCAATATTTCCATAACGTGCATCTTTCTTATCTAATTTTTCTGGATTAACCCATGTACGTAAGGTAGGCTTCCTTAAAGCCAATTGGTCCCCTGTTACAAGTCCTGTTAATTTATTAGCATCATCGTATACTCTTGTATTTTGAGCATTTAATCCACGAATATACATGCCGTAAGGTTCAAATGATAAGTATGATGATGAAGATACCCATGAATGTTCTAAATCTAAACCTTCAGATACAGCATCATTTTCATAATACTTAGAGTTTTGTAAGTAAGAATGACTTAGTAAGCGTGTATATGCACCATATTCTTTTGAATATACTTC
>JAAYGI010000002.1 GCA_012727815.1 Erysipelothrix sp. | reverse complement strand
TTTGAAAAAATTAAATTTAAGTTATCGTTCGTAAGAAAATTAAGCTTTTTAAAAACAATCGCCTGTACAATGTAGCATTGACATTACTTCGTTATAATTTAAGGCTTAACTAACCCATGTAGTACTTGACATTATACTAGAACCAAATTCGTAGTCGCAAGCAACTTTGACTTGCAAAATATCGAGGATTTATTAATCTGTTGCCTCATTAAAAGCATCATTTCATTATCATCCATCTGAGCATACTTTCTAACAAATACTAACAGGGCGCAGTATCGATTCAAATATTTTGTTGCTACACCACGGTACTGTCTTATCATAGACTTGAAAATACTATGGATACTATTGACTGTATTCAAATGAAGAAGATTATTGTAATCCTTGTGACTCGATAGTGTATAATGTGTACAAGCTTTTAATGCAACAATATTGTTATAGGAAGCTAAAGCATCGGTGATCATTACAGAGTCTTTTTGAATATGGTGTTCTAAATTTTCTCTTATTGCACTTGCTGACGGTTTTCCACTATCAACTACACATGCATATTCTATGCCTTGACGGTTGGTTGCTACAATAACGCATATTTGCTCACTAGACAGGCCTCTTTTCGAAGCGGAAGCCTGTCTTTTTCGCGCTTTCTTTCCTGGAATCTTCTTTCCTTTATTAGATTCCTGAACGTATGTTTCGTCGCATTCAATAACACCAACGAGTAAGTTATCTTGAATCATTGTTTCTAATAGCAGTAGAAATTTGTGTCGCATCCTAAACACAGTTCTTTCTGTTAAGTCTGTATTAGCAGCCGTTTCGAGAAGTGGCACAATTGATAATGTATCCCTAATGACAATATTCCACTTATCAATATGGACTTTCGAATGGTATGTAAGACGATTCACATCCCATACGAAAACACTGAAACAGGATTTGCATTGATATCTTTGTTTCCCTGTATTCACGCCTTTTTTAATAAATTTAGTATCGATAGTTCCACAATTGGGACATGAATCTGGGTAAGTATTATTTGTGTGGTCGTTAAGGTCTAATAAATTTATTACATTACGTACAATAGTCTCAGTTTGAAAATCAGTAAGTCCCATTTCTGTGATCAATTGCTTTAGTTCTTTATGTTTCATCTTATAATCCTGCCTTTTGAAACATTATATCAGGAGTATAAGACAGTCCACGGTATATACTAAAAACAAGTACTAACTGGTACAGTTAAGCCAATTAAAATGGAGGTGAGTTGATATAATATTCTTTTGCTGTATATTTATAGATGTCAACATAAGAATGTACACTTTCGATCATTTAAGAATGCACAATTATTCAGCTCCTCCTGTATCTTCGTAATAGTTTTTTAAACGGTATGATTTACCGGTGATGTTCACTACATGGGAATGATGTAAGATTCGATCGAGTATCGCATTGGCTATAGTTGGATCTCTAAACACTTTGTCCCAACTTGAAAAGTTAATATTAGTCGTGATAATCGTCGAACGCTTCTCGTATCTTTTATCAATTAGTTGAAAGAATAATTTAGAGTCTTCAGGTTCAATTGGTAAATACCCTAACTCGTCAATGATTAAACATTTGTACTTAGTGAAATGCTTTATTCTAGCATCAAGCCTATTTTCCAACTTTGCTTTCTTCAATTGACTAATAAGGTCATTACATTTAATAAAGTACGTAGATATACTTTTCTTTGCTGCTGATATACCAATTGATGTAGCGAGATGTGTTTTTCCAACACCACTACTCCCCATAAAAACAATGTTTTGATATTCATGAATGAAGCGATGCGAAGTAAATTCCATTATCTGTTCCTTGTTTATGTTTTCTTGAAAAGAAAAATCGAAATCTTTGAGTTCTCTAAAGTGAGGGAACCCTGCAACTCTAACCATTGCCTTGACCATATTAGCTTCTTTGAATGTTACCTCATAATCTGTTAGCTTGATTAGGCCCTGTACAAAGCTGAGACCGTTATTGGTTACAAAATCAATCGTGTCGCTTAGGTGCACAGGCATTTCCTTTAATTTAAGGTATTCTAGATTGCTTATTAAATGTTCATATTCAGTTTTACTCATAACGTGCTCCTATTTTCTTTAAGTTATCTTTAGCTATTTCTTCAATTTTTCTATCATCAAATGGTAAGGTCATCTTTGCGATCTCAATGTAGTGTTTATCAAGATAGTTCAGTGGTGTGTCGCTTTGGTTGTGTATTGCAATTAACTGCGTGTTATAATGAACATGTAATTGATTATCAAAACACTGCACTGTTACATGTTTCCCAATGTATTTTGGTGATACTGAGTATTGACGTGATTTTACAGTTATCATGGATGACTTATTTACAGTAACTTTGCTTGTTTTAATTACATATTGACGTCTTATTGCATCAGCGGGCAGCGGAGCAAGGGCGTCTTTTTCTTTATCTAGTCCAAGGACCGGAACCATTTGGTATGAATTATGGAATCTAGAATTTTCTCTGTTGTTGATTTCTTGTAGTTTATCATTTAACTCAGAGTAAGTAAGGTCTCCGTTGTATGCCCTGAGTTCATCAAGTATTCTCATTGGTGATTCCACTTTTGCCTTAGTTTCAGGTCTTCCTCCGATGCATGGCTTTACTTTAAACCCGTAATCGTCAGCAAATTGTTGGAAGCGAATGTTAACTTTACCAGGTTTATAGGTTGTTCTAGATTCATCCATTACTGTTTTCATATTATCTACAATAACTTCCTTTGGGACACCACCGAATGTAACAAATGCATCTGACATAAAATTCAATAAAATATCTTGTGTCTTCTGAAGTGACAATCGATAAACTCTAAATCTGGAATAGCTTAGCAGTAGTACAAAGATATTTACGACTATGGACTCACCCGATGACAATACAAGGGTCATGGATTCTTTCCAATCCAATTGGGCTTGCTCAGCAATGCCACTCTCAAAGCGCATTGGAGTGGGTTCTTTTGTACTTTTTTGGCGAAGCCTAATAAAGTAATCATTAAACTCCGGTACTGATCTTATGTATCTTCTAAAACTGGACTCCGGTGCTTTTAACCCATAATTGGTAACTAAGTATCTCCAAAGGATGCTCTTATAAGCAAATACCTTTAACTCATTGCTTAGTAATTCATTTATAGTTTCGTAATAGTCATCGAATTGTGTTTGTCTTGACCTGGTAGTAGGCTTCATATAACCGTCAACGTATTTACGAATTGTTCTTCTGTCTACTCCAAATTTTCTGCTGAGTGCACTAATGTTAATTTTCAAATTACTTTCTTCCTCAAATTGCTTTAATTTTCCTAAATCCATTAAACTGTTTACTGATATATCTGTTAGAATCTCGTAGTTTAGAATCATATATTTCTCCCTCTTTAACTACATAATTATAACGGAT
>JAAYGI010000116.1 GCA_012727815.1 Erysipelothrix sp. | reverse complement strand
GATTTTTAAGATAATCCTATTTCCAATAAGTTTAATACTTTCAATACTAATTTACTTCTTGGCTTTCATGCTTGGTATAGGAACATGGGTGTTCAATATTATATCAACCTTGCTAGTTCTTGGTGCAATAGCTTCGTTTGTGACAAATGAAATTTCGCTGGGGATAATAGCGATGGTACTAGCACTTTTATGTAGTCCGATTGGATTACCTAAAATTGGTGAAAAGTTGGTATTACTTTTAGGAAGATTAAATGGAGCAATAAAAGCGATATAAAACGGTAAATTACAACTAAATAAAATTATCTAAGACGATGGAAATTAAAAATCTGTCGTCTTTTTTATTGCAAGAAAGGAGGGCATAAATTGGACTTTGACTATTTTTATAGACGAGATGGCGAACGCTATAGTTTTTACATGTTACCAAAAGTGTTAGTAACAGATGATAGGTTCAAGAATCTTTCATCAGATGCTAAAGTACTTTACTCGTGTTTATTAGATAGAAATGAATTGTCAAATAGAAATGGTTGGATAGACGAAGAAGAAAGAGTTTATATCATTTTTACTATCAATGAAATTATGGAGTGCTTAAATAAATCAAATAGAACAGCAGTAAAAATTTTGACTGAGTTAGAAAAAATAGGATTAATACAGAGGAAAAGACAAGGACTTGGAAAGCCAAATCTAATTTATGTCATGGATTTTATGACAGGTCTTGATTGCGAGTGTAATAATTACACTCCAGAAGTGAAGAATTTACACTCCAGAAATGTAGAAAGTACACTTCAAGAAGTGAAGAAAGTACACGGAACTAATACTAATAATATTAATACTGATAATAGCAATACTTATTTTAAGGGGGAGCAAAAAGTTTATGGAGGATTTAAAAATGTATTTTTATCAGACAGATTGGATGAATGTCAATAAAATAGACACGAAAAAGTTTAGTAATTAATGTTTTCATTGAAGTACTTATTTTCTTTTGCATTAGGTGTCATCATAGAGTTTGCAGAATGTGGTCTCATTGAGTTGTAAAAACCCTCAATATACTCGAAACAAGATTGATATACTTCATGTATGTTTTTAAACGTCCTACGGTTTAGTTCTTCCTTCTTCATATACTTAAAGAAAGATTCCATGACTGCATTATCCCAGGGATGTGCCAGTTTGGAGAAAGATTGAATGATATTGTTTGAATCAAGAAACTTTCTAAATATAAAAGACGTATATTGAGAACCTCTATCTGAGTGGAAAATAACTGCATGCTTTGGTTCTCGAGTGTTTAACGCCTTCTCTGTGCAATCCTTTATCAGAGATACATCCATTTTGGTTGATGTTTTCCAAGCAATAACCTTTCGTGCAAAGAGATCTAGGATCACACATAAATATACAAAACCTCTCTGAGTCTTTATATATGTCAAATCACTTACCCAAACCTCATTTGGTTGACTTACATTAAAATTTTGATTGATATGGTTTATATGATCAAACTTCAGTGTTGAATGTGAATGAATGTATTTTGGTTTTACAGTCGACATTTTTGGAAGTTGCATTCCTGTCATAAGTCGTTGTACTCTTCCCACACTAATGTTTATGCCATAGTCACTAGAAAGTAATGCTTTGATTTTACCTGCACCTAGGCGTTTTTTGGTAAGGTGATAGATTTCTAAGATTAATTGTCGTAACTTCTGGTTCTCGATAATACGAGGGGCTGGACTCGAGGAGAAGTGCTTGTAGTATGTACTGCGGTGCACATTAAGTACTTTGCAAAGTAGTTTAATCGTATGTTGAAATCTTAAAGTACGAATTGCATTCAATCTTTGTTTGAGTGGGGCGTGAATATGGCAATGGCTTTTTTTAAGATAAGGTTCTCTTCCTCAAGTTGAGCATTACGTTTTTGTAAATCTTTAATTTGTTTTGCTGTCATGATTGTATCATCATCAAGTCTAACTTCAGAATATTGTTTGATCCATTTGCTTAAAGCAGAGTAGGATACCCCATATTCTTTGGTTAAAGCAGTTTGTGTTTTACCTCCGTGATAGAGGTTAACCAGACTTCTCTTAAAATCTTCATCGTATTTGGTGTATTTTCCCATAGTGGTTTCCTTTCGTTACTCTGTCTACTATTTTGTATCATACTAAACTTTTTCGTGTCCACTTTTATAGGGTACATCCAGATCACAGATCGAATTAAGCAGATAGAAAGAGTGATGAATAAACTCTATGAAGATAATGCACTTGGAAATATGGATACAGAACGCTATGAGCAGTTATCAAGAAAGTATGCAGAAGAATACTACACCTTAAAAGCAGAAAAAGAAGAAATCAAAGAACGCTTATCCGAATGTGAAAATGCAAACCAAAGAGCAAAGAACTTTATCAAACTTGCAGAAAGCTATTCAGACTTTGAAGAACTTACCCCTATCGCCATCAATGAATTTATCAATAAAATTGTTGTGCATGAGCGAGATGTCAAAAGAGCAAAATATGCCGTTCAGCGTATTGAAG
>JAAYGI010000115.1 GCA_012727815.1 Erysipelothrix sp. | reverse complement strand
TTGTTTTAGATACACAAACACTGGTTGATGGACAGCTAACATATACATGGGATAATTTATTTGGAACTGATGAAAACGGTAATGTTTATAAGTATACAGTAAATGAAAAACCTATAGAAAATTATGCAACTGATATTAAAGGATTTGATATTGTAAATACATACATATCTCCAAAAACTGAAGTAAGAGTTAATAAGACATGGGTCGGTGGACCAAGTATTAAACCTGAAATAGAAATTGATCTATTAAGAGATGGAAAAGTAATTGATACTGTAATACTTAAAGATGGTCAACTAAGTCATACATTTGAAGATTTAGATTTAACCAATACAAAAGGTGTAGATCATGTTTATACTGTTGTTGAAAAAGATGTAGCAGTCTATGAAAAGTCGGCAAATGGAACGGAACTTACCAATACATTTATTATTGAAAAACTTGATATAGATGTTAAAAAGATTTGGGTAGGTACACCTTTGGAAACAATAACTGTAAACTTACTTGCAAATGGAAATATTCAAGAAACGATTACTTTAGATGAAGACAAGTCTTGGACTCATACATTTAAAAATCTTGTTAAATTGGATGAAAACTTTGAAGAAATAGTATATACAATCGAAGAAATCCAAGTAGATTCCTATGATACAAATATATCAGGAAATGTAGATTCAGGATTTATCATTACAAATACAGAAAATATCGCTGTTTCTGATCCAAATAAAACATCTGTTTCTGTTAATAAAAAATGGAATGGTGTAGCATTAGAATCAGTAACAATAAACTTGCACGCTAATGATGAATTTGTAGAATCACGTATCTTAGATGCTGCAGGAAATTGGGAGACAACATTTACTGGATTAGACAAATATGATTCCAACAATAAAGAGATTACATATTCAATATCCGAAGTATTGTTACCAGGATATGAATCCTTTGTAATTAAAAATAGTGAAGGAGATTTCACAGTCTTTAATAATGAAACAGGTGTCTTGGGTGATGTAATTATCGGATTCACAGTAGATAAAATATGGACTGGAAAAATAGGAGAAGCAGTAACAGTTGATTTATATGCTAATGGAGAACTTCTAGAAGGGCATTCAAAAGTATTAAATGCTGAAAATAACTGGTCATCCGAATACAAAGAACTACCACTTTATGATGGTAATAATATTGAAATCGTATATCATGTTGAAGAAAGACAGCAGGCAGGTTATACACTTATAGCAAGTGGAAACATGTTTGAAGGGTTTATTCTTAATAATATTGAGATCACACCCGATCTTGAATTGGGAGCCGTAAATGTTAATAAAAAGTGGGTTGGAAAAGCACTGGATAGTGTTACCATCCATCTATTATCTAATGATACAATTATTGATTCTGTCTTCTTAAGTGAAGATAACAACTGGATGCATACATTCAGTAATCTTGCACTTAAAGACACATCAGGAAATCCTATTGTATACACTATAGAAGAAAAAGAAACTCTAGGTTATACAACTTCGATTAAGAAAAATTCAAATCAATCATTTACGATAATAAATACTCAAGTTGGAAAACTAGCACAGACAGGAAGTGTTGCAATGCTTCCAGTACTTGGTACAGGATTCATGGGTCTTGGTTTTATAACATGGTTATTTGGATTAAAAAAGAGAAAAGAAGAATCAAATCAAGAATAATTCAAAGGTGCATCTGAAAAGGTGCGCCTTTTCTTAATGCATAAGGTATAATAAACAAAAGAGGTGTTAGTATGAAAATATTCCATATCGCAGACTTACATTTAGGGAAGCGTGTTAATGAGTATAATATGATAGAGGAACAAAGATATATCTTGAATCAAATTCTTGATAGAGTAGCTGAAGAGAAACCAGATGCCTTGATTCTTGCAGGTGATATTTATGATAGAACAATTCCAGCAACAGATGCAGTAGAACTTCTTAACTACTTTTTAAAAGAGTTGAACAAGCATGATATGTTTATTTACATTATCAGTGGGAATCATGATTCAAAAGAACGATTATCTTTTGCGTCTGATATATTAAGGTCTTCAAATATTTTTATCGAAGGTAACTTTAAAACTGAACTTTTTAAACATAGTTTAAGTGATGAGATTGACGTATATCTATTACCATTTACAAAACCATTAGATACAAGATCTTATTATGAAGAACATGCTGATTCTTATCAAAAAGCATTTGAACTTATCTTAGGAAATACAAATGTGGATAAATCAAAATTTAATATCATACTTTCACACCAATTTATTACACATAATAATACAGAACCAGAACTGAGTGAATCAGAAGTGGTAAGTGTGGGAGGATTGGACAATATAGATACATCAGTATTTAAAGATTTTGATTATGTTGCACTGGGCCATATTCACAAACCACAATCCATTGGTCATGATCATATAAGATATTCTGGTTCTATATTAAAATATTCTTTATCTGAGGTAAATGGAAATAAATCCATTACTGTACTAGATATCGATAATAAGGATTTAACAATATCTAAAATAGTATTAAAGCCTCAAAAAGAGATGCGACATATCGAAGGATATCTGGATGATATATTAAAGGACAATACTGAAACAACGGAAGATTTCATTTATGTTACTTTAAAAGATGAAGATGAAATATATGATGCAATTGGAAAACTTAGAAGTAAATTTCCCAATCTTCTAAATATTCAATTTGAAAACCAAAGACTAGAACATCATAATACTGAAATCTTATCATATGAAAAACTTAATGAATCTAGTCCACTAGATTTATTTAAAGAGTTCTTTTTTAGACAAAATAATACAGAATTAAGTGAGTCTCAAATAGACTTTGTCAGTAAGATAATGGAGGATTTAGATGAAACCAATTAAATTAGAAATGCAGGCATTTGGTCCTTATGCAAAATATACAGAGATTGATTTTTCATTAATGGGAGCACAAGGTTTATTTCTATTAACAGGAGACACAGGTGCTGGAAAGACCATGATATTTGATGCTCTTACTTTTGCACTATATGGCGATACAAGTGGAAATGATCGTAAAGTCAATTCACTCAGATCAAAAACTGCAGATGTTAATGATGAGACCTATGTTAAACTTACTTTTCTTCATAAAGGAAATGAATATATTGTAAGAAGAAATCCAACGCATGCTTATGCAAAAAGAGTAGGGGGAAATGAAACTACAACATCGCACAATGCAAGTATAGAATTTTCAGATAGAACAGTTTTAAGCGGTGTGACAGATGTTAATGAAAAAGTTGAGGGAATACTGGGGATTAATCATAATCAATTCAAACAGATAGCCTTGATTGGACAGGGAGAGTTTAGAGAACTCTTGAATGCAAAAAGTGGTGCAAGATCTGATATTTTCCGTAAAATATTCAATACACTTTATTACAATAAGTTTGAAAATATCCTTAAAGAAAAAAACTCACAACTGTATAGAAGTCTTAATGTTCAAAAAGAACTAATTCAAAATACAATAGTGGGAATTGATGAATTAAAAGAAGAAGAAAAAATATATACAGTTCACAATGTAGAGGAAGTACTGCAGTATATAGAATCATTGATTTTGGATGATTCAGAAAAAGAAAAAGAACTCGATAGTATAAAAGTTAAGATTACAAACGCCAGTAATGAAGCAATCAAACAATTAGAAACAATGCGTAATCTAAAAGAATTATTTGATAATTTGGAAAATGTAAAGGTAACACTAGATACACTAAAGTTATCAAAAGATAAATACGATAAAATTGAAAAAGATTTAAAACTTCTAGATAAAGTAATCAGTGATGTTTATCCACATTATACAAAAAGAGAATCTTTGAAAACAAATATCAATACATTAGAAGCATCTATTCAGGACATTGAAAATGATGTTAAGAAAATTGATGAAAAACAAAATGAAGCAAAGAAAGAGAAAGAAATCCTCTTATCTAGAGCTGATGAAATAGAAAAAGACAAACTTGAAATATCAACAATTAGTGGATCCCTTAGTAAATATAAAGAACTAGATATACATATAGACAGTGAAGCTAAAATATCACAAGAACTAAATAGACTTGTAAGTTCTGTTAAAGAAAATGAAAAGTCACATGTACAAGCTTTAGAACAAGAAGAAGAAATTAAGAAGAACAAGGAAGAAAAAGTCACTTTGGATACATCCTTGGTTAATGTTAAAGCAGAGATACTCAAGTATACAGAAGTTTTAGCATTAATAAAGGAAATTAAAGATTTGAATCTTTCAACAAGTAAGTATAAAGAAGCACTTGATAAGACACTGACATTACTAAAGTCAAAACGTAATCTATTCACATTAGCAGAAGACAAATTCTATCGATCACAAGGTGCCATATTAGCAAGTACTCTTGAAGATCACAAACCTTGTCCTGTTTGTGGTTCACTTGACCACCCATCACCAGCACAGCATGATGAAGATGTGATGGACAAGGAAGATATTGATGCGCTAAAAGCAGAGTTAAATGAGTTAAAAGCACTACGAGATAAACAAAATAGTGATTATGTTTCATCAGACACAAACTTAAAGTTAAATGAAAAGAAGTTTGCTACATACAATCTAGATGCAGCAACTACTGAAGAAAAATATGCAGAGCTTACTGCACAAAAGAAATCATTAGAATCAAGATTAAATAAACTTATAGACTTAGATAAAAAAGAAGAGAAAGTAAAACTTCTTAAAAATACACTTATTGAAAGTATAGATAAAGACAAACAAAAGATAAGTGAGCGTAAAGTTGACTTATCAAGTATCACAACAAGTATTGGAATCCTTAATAAGGAACTTAAATTCGACAATCTTCAAGCAGCAGAAATAGAGTTAAAAGCTTTGAAATCAAATGTCGAGAAATACCAAGAAGCATTAGAACTTAATACTAAAACAATTGAAAAGCTCTCCAATCAAAGTGCTAATCTAAAGGGGCAATTAAAGACCAATAAGGCTTCATTAGATAAAGATATACAGTTGCTTAAAGAAGCAAGTCAAACCTTCCTAGAAGCTTTAAAACAAGCGTCAATCGCAGATGAAGATGCCTTTGTCGAAATAATAAAATTACAAGATGATAAGGAAAGACTTCAAACATCTTTAAGTAAATATAAAGAAGACCTTACTGAAGAGACTGCTCGATTTAAACTGCTCCAAGATAAAACTCAAGGACAAATACATCCTGATATTAATAAGCAGGAAGCAGTCTTGTCTGAACTTAAGACATCCCTTGGAACAGTTGATCAAGACTTAAGTAAACTTCAAATAGTGATTGAAAGAAATACGCGCAATATTAAAGAACTCAAGAAGCAATACAAAAAATATACAGAACTTGAAGATGAATATAAAGAAGTAAATGTTCTTTACCAGACAGCAACAGGAAACCTAAGTCAAAAAGATAAGATTACATTTGAATATTATGTTCAAGCAGCATACTTCACCAAAGTACTACATGAAGCAAACAAGCGCTTTGATATTATGAGTGGTGGAAAATATTCACTTGTACTTGCTGAAGGAACATCTGATAAGCGACTTAGTACTGGATTAGACTTAGATGTCATAGATCACCATACTAATTCTAGAAGAGAAGTCTCCACCTTATCAGGAGGTGAATCCTTCAAAGCAGCTCTTTCACTGGCTCTTGGTATGAGTGATGTTATCCAAATGTTTGCAGGAGGCATTGAAATTAATATGCTTTTTGTAGATGAAGGATTTGGAAGTCTTGATGCAGAATCACTTGATCAAGCCATACTTGTTCTTAATGATTTAACTAGCTATGACCGTGTGATTGGAATCATTTCACACGTCAATGAATTAAAAGAGAGAATTGACAAAAAGATTCTTGTTAAAAAAGATAAAGAAGGAAGTTATGTCGAACTGATTGTTTAAGTTTTCATAAAATGTTAATATTTTAATCGAAATGGAGATTATTATGGAAAGAAAACCTCAAGCATTAGATTTAATTAAAATATTTTGTCTTATCTTATTTGTATCAGCCTTTATACTTGATACACCATTACAAATATATAGAGGTATGCTGGATATAGTTTTATCTCCTGACATTCTTTTAACAGACTATATTGAAGTGGGTGGTATCGGAGCTGCATTTGTAAATGCTGCTCTAATGGGATATATCAATATTTTAATCTTGGAGAAATATAAATCTCATATAACAGGATTAAGTATTGCAGCAGTACTCACAGTTATTGGATTTTCATTTATAGGTAAGAATATCTTTAATTTCTGGCCAATCTATTTAGGTGGCTATATCTATTCAAAATTAAAAGGCGTTTCATTTGATTCAATTATTGTTATTTTAATGTTTGCAACAACACTTTCTCCAATAGTAAGTGAACTTACATTTGGAACCCACCTACCAGCACCGTTTGGTTTACTACTGGGTGTTACAATAGGAACACTAGTAGGCTTTGTAATAACACCAGTATCCCAATCTTTATTTAAAGTACATGATGGCTTTAACCTATATAATGTAGGACTTGCTGGTGGTATTATAGGAACCCTCATATTCTCATTATTAAAGTCATTTAATCTTATTATCCATACACAAGATATTTTATCAGAGGACTATAGTTTATTTATCGCACTCTTCTTAGGAGTCTTGTCTTTGATCCTAATGCTTTATGGCATATTCTATGAAGGATTTACATTAAAGGAATATACCCAACTTATAAAAAGCTCAGGTCAAAGTCCGTCAGATTATTTAAATGATTATCATAAGGGTACAAGTTATGTAAATATGGGCTTGATGGGTCTTGTATCAATAGCATATGTTTATTTATCAAAGGGAACATTCAATGGTCCTATTATTGCAGGTATCCTAACTGTTGTCGGATTCTCAACATTTGGAAAACATCCAAGGAATGTAATCCCTGTTCTTATAGGGGTAAGTATTGCATCCAATCTAAAGATTTGGGATGCATCATCTACTGTAGTATTAATTGCAGGATTATTTGGAACAACCCTTGCTCCTGTAGCAGGAGAATTTGGTTTCTTTGCAGGAGTATTGGTAGGCTTTCTACATCTTTCTACCGTAATGACAGTGGGTGTAATTCATGGGGGAACCAACCTATATAATAATGGTTTTGCAGGAGGGATTGTAAGTATTGTTGTCGTTTCAGTATTTAAGGATTTATCAAGAAGAAATTATAAATTAAAAGACTAGATTTAGATAAACGAACATGGTATGATATCTGTCGATACTTAATAAAGAAAATTTCTGATTTCCAAGGGGTAATCCTTGACATTTAGGGCAAATAAGCATAAAATTACAATTGGCACTTAATGCCAATAGTGGCCCCGGAAACTACTTTTGGTTTAGGAGGAATTTAATATGCGTCAAACAACTATGACGAAGCCAGCAGAGGTTGTGCACGAATGGTATATTGTTGATGGAGCAGGGTTAACGTTAGGTCGTTTATCAAGTGAAGTTGCAACAGTATTACGTGGAAAGCACAAGCCTACATTTACACCTAATGTTGATACAGGTGATTACGTAATCGTAATTAATGCAGATAAAATAGTATATTCTGGAGATCAAGAATTCAAAAAAATGTACTACAATCACTCAGGATTCCCTGGTGGACTGCGTACGCGTTCAATTAAAGAAATGCGTGACAAATACACAGTTGAGTGGATCGAAAGATCAATTCACGGTATGTTACCACACACAAAATTAGGCGATAAACAACGTAAACATTTATTTGTTTATAAAGATGATCAGCATCCACATGCTGCTCAACAACCAAAAGAATTGGTAATCAAGGGATAGGAGGAAATATGACACAGAATAATAAAAATGCAGTAATGTATCTGGGTACAGGACGTCGTAAGACATCTGTTGCTCGTGTTTATTTAACTCCAGGAACTGGACAAATAACTATCAATAAATTACCTATTGATACGTACTTGCCAAGTGAATTACTACGTATGATCGTACGTGCACCATTTGAAATTACTTCAACAGAAGAAACATTTGATGTAAACGTAAACGTATATGGTAGTGGGCTAAGTGGCCAAGCCGGAGCAATCCGTCATGGTATCTCACGCGCATTACTTGATGCTTCAGACGACTATAGACCAGCGCTTAAAGCAGCTGGATTCCTTACACGTGATCCACGTGCTAAAGAACGTAAAAAATATGGTCTACGCGGCGCAAGACGTGCACCACAATTCTCAAAACGATAGTCAACAGATTTCGTTTATCAAACTCCCATAATTGGGAGTTTTTTTGTTACTGAATAGTTATATTTTAGGGCTTTCACTTTCGTACAGTTATATGGTAAATTACTGTTCGAAAGGGAAGTGATACAATGAC
>JAAYGI010000114.1 GCA_012727815.1 Erysipelothrix sp. | reverse complement strand
GGTGCGGGTACATTACAAGTAAAAGTTGTTGGTACTGGTGAATCCGGTTATCTAGCAAGTGTCATGAAACTTGTTTCTGAAGCTCAAAATGACCAATCTAAAAGAGAAACTTTATCGCAAGTAGTTGCTAAATACCTATTCTATGTAGCACTTATTGTTGGTATCTTAGCATTTGTAATCTGGTACTTAGTTACTAAAGATATTAACATAGCACTCGAAAGACTTGTAACTGTATTAATCATCGCATGTCCCCATGCTTTAGGACTTGCGATCCCACTTGTAGTAGCACGTTCTACATCAATTGGAGCACGTAATGGTCTCTTAATTAAAAACAGAGAAGCTTTTGAAAACGCACATAAGGTTGACATTGTTTTATTAGATAAAACAGGAACACTTACTGAAGGCGACTTCAAAGTAAGTAATATTACATCACTTTCTAATTCTTTTAGTGAAGATGATATCTTGGGACGCTTCTCTTCCCTTGAAGAATCCTCATCACATCCCTTAGCAATTGGAATTCTGAATGAAACAAAAAATAGAAAACTAAAATATGATCTTGCAGAAGATGTTCAAACAATTGCTGGGATTGGTTTAAAAGGTAACTTAAATAGTAAAGAGCTTATTATTGTTAATGAGAAATATTTAAATACACATAATTTTGATTATAACAAAGATGACATCGTTAAACTTGCAGGTCAAGGTAACTCTATATCATTCATAATTGAAGACAATAAATTGATCGGTTACATTGCTCAGGGAGACTCTATTAAAGAATCATCTTATGACCTGGTTAAATACCTAAAAGAACGTGGTATACAAGTTATGATGTTAACAGGAGATAACGAACATTTCGCAAATCTTGTTTCTAAAGAATTAGGACTGGATGCATATTATGCACAACTTATGCCTGAGGATAAAGAAAAAATTGTATCTCAACTTCAATCAAGTGGTAAACGTATTATGATGGTAGGAGATGGTATCAATGATGCTCCAAGTTTAGTAAGAGCTGATGTTGGTGTTGCAATTGGTGTTGGAACAGACATCGCGATTGATTCTGCGGACATTGTATTGGTTAAGAGTAAACCAAGTGATATCCTAGGACTTATCGACCTTTCTAAGAAAACATCAAGTAAAATGGTTCAAAACCTTTGGTGGGGGGCTGGATATAATATCCTTGCCATTCCACTTGCAGCTGGTATCTTAGCATTTGCTGGTATCATATTAACACCTGCTCTTGGGGCAGTATTAATGTCCTTAAGTACAGTTATTGTTGCGATGAACGCAATGCTACTAAAATCAATATAGTAAAGTAATTTAAAAAGTGTCCTTTCCAAATATAATGGAAAGGACACTTTTTATGTAATACGTTTAAAACCTTCTTCGGTAAATTCTAAGACATTATTAAACACAGCAGCTATTAAGTTTCTGTCATGCGTTATACAATAAATTGCCCCTTCATATGCATCTAACATTTCATAGATTACAGAGACTGATAAGGGGCTAAGGTTACGTGTTGGCTCATCTAGTAATATGAGTGACTTATTTTGAAATACCAATCGTAGCAAGCTTAATTTAGCCTTTTGACCACCTGATAGCATGGAAACTTTGGCGTTCATTTCTGACTCTGTGAATTTAAGATTTCCCAACCTTAACATGATTTGAGTCAGTTCATCATTTGATCCATCCATAACTAAATTTTCTATTGTAGTTTTATCATAATCTAGGTTTTTACTATAGTCTTGATACATAACACCAAAATCGATTCTCAAGTTTTTTATGAGTTCTTCTAAGAAAACAGTTTTTCCAATACCATTTCTTCCAATACAAGCAATCTTTTCTTTGCGTCTCATACTAAGTTGATAAGATTTTCCTAGGTATTTATCTTCAATATATAGTTCATCAACTTTATAATCAAACAAGATGGAGTCAGCTTGTCTGTCTTGTTTATCAAAACGTAGAGAAATCGCTTCTTCCATATCTCTTTTATCATCAATGGTATCTTTATCAAATCTTTTTTTCATAGATTTAACTTGGTTCATCTTTTTCTTAAGCAAACGTCCCTTTTCAGGTTCATTACCTTTTGTTGCCTTTAAGTCTTTACTTACTTTACGGTATAGCTCATCCCAACGTTTAAGTTGCTTATTCTTTTCATTAATCTTATTTTGTACATTCGTATTGTGTTTTGTGATTGCATTGATTCTTTGACCTCTATAGGCATCATAAGTCCCCTCATAAAATGTGAGTATAGAATTAGTTTTACGATGTGTTTGTTCGAAATGCAGTATTTTATTTGCAACATTTTGAATAAGTCTTTCATCATGTGATACAAACAGTATGGGCTTATCAAGAGATTGCATCCATGATTCTAAAAACTCTAAAGTTTCAAAATCAATATCATTACTGGGTTCATCTAAGACATAACAATCTGGTTCTAAACAGAGTAACCTGATAATCTGGACCTTCATGCGTTCCCCACCACTTAAAGTATCAATCATTCTTTCTGGCTCCAAATTACTCAGTATCTTATTGAATTCACTCATAAATTTAGGATATAGATTCCAATCATTTTGAATGCAATAATCCAATATTGTCTCTTGTTGATCCATCTTTGATATCTCCTGAGATAAATAACCAAAAATTATATTATGACTGAGACTTCTTGCTATTTTGAGCTCTTTTAAAAGACCTGGATCAACAAGGGCTTTTAGGAAAACACTCTTTCCGTTACCTTCTTCTCCTATTAATGCTATCTTATCACCTTGTGAAACCGTAATTGAAAACGGGCTGATTAAAGTACGATCAGCTAATGTATTTATCTTTATATTATACGAAAACATGTTAAAAAATCCTCCTTTATATAATAATTACATTGAAAGATCTTTTTTCATGTTCACACCACCTATCTGTTGGTATTATATTACATATATTTATATTTTTCAATTTCATACTTAAGTTACTTAT
>JAAYGI010000113.1 GCA_012727815.1 Erysipelothrix sp. | reverse complement strand
CCTTTGTTAAGTAGTCAAATACTTCATCTTTTGCACCTGTAAAAGAAACATAAAGAGTATTATCTTTTTCTTCTTTTAACCATGTTTGATGTGTAACCTGTTTATTAGCAGATTCATCATAATATGTGTCTTGTGTTAAACTCGTATTACTTGGTAGTCTACGTTTTCTTAATGAACCATGAGTCCAAGATGATGAATTCGATAAAAATTCATTTTCTGTCAGTTCATGTCCCTTGTTGCCGCTTAATCCTACATCATGTAGTAATGAAGCCATGTCCATTGTATAGTTCTGGTTTAAGCTTGCGTTAGGCGTGTTGTTTGTATACCACCCTAATAACGGTGCATAAACAGGACGACCATCTGGATACATTGCATAAGGAAGTCCTTCTTTTCGAACTGTTGTTTTATATACAATTTCTAATACTTCTCCACGTTTAAGATCCTCTTCTTCGAAGTGGTATTCAATTAATTTATAAGTTATTTTCTCTGCTTCATTTTTGTGAGTATCTGCAGGCTCTGCACTAGATAGTAATCCGAATGAATCATTATGTCTATCATTTGCAAAAGTTTGCATACCACCAACATCTAAGCCTTCAATTGTTGATTCCTTTATGACAGGTGCTATGTGAGTTCTAACATTACCCTCACTATCAAGTATCCTGATCTCTACATCATCAATGCTGATATATTCTGGTATCTTATCATAGATAACAGGATTTAATAAATCGGCTTTTCCATAAGGTGTATTGGTATTTATTCCTTGGAAATTATTAATGTTTTTAAGGGTAATCTTATTGTAGAAAACATCACCTGGTTTATATGAATGCTTTCCTACTAACGCACCATTGTATGGTGTGTTTGCCTCGTCAAGTGTTTCAAAAGCTTGTAAATTAAACTCAGTTTGAGCAATTGCTTTATGTGCTGTTTTATGATTTTCAGTAATATATTTATATGAAGAATTTGAATCATGAGTTAAGACTAATTCAACTGTTGAATATATATTGTAGTTTTTTGTAGATAAACTACCCAATGTTTTCCAATGCCCAATTCCTGATACTGTAAATGATGGTGCAACAAAGTTGTCATCAACAATACCGTAGTCTATTTTCAATTCATTGATTGCTTTCATATCATGAATATTTTTATCAAAATCTGATGCTTTGATCCATGTTTTTTCATGTAAGAAGTATATCTCTGGTTTTGCATACCCTGGCATAGATTCTGGTGTAGGGAATTCTGTTAACTCAAAACCACCATGTGTATTTCCTTGTACAGATACTATTTGATTCTTATTCTTATCTAATGTTAAGAATAACTCTAATTGAGTATTACTGTGAAGTGTTTCGTTTTCAATATTACTTATTGTTAATGTCATATCTTGACCTGAAACATTCTCCACATCAAATATAGATACAATTCTCAGTTTATTAGGGTTAGAGAATCTATAGTCTGAATTATATGTGTTTGCATAGTAATTTGATGCCATTAATTCGTTATTACGTCCTGTAACACGGTAACCATTTGACCCATATCCATCAAAACTGTTGAATGCATGCATCTTATAAGGTCTAGCATAAGCTTGCCATCTCATTGTTTTATTTTGTGATGCGAATAATTCACTTCCAAAGTCATTAATTGTCTCTAGTTTTACTAAGACATATACTGACTCACCATACTCAAGAGTATTATCAAGCGTTAATTCATATTTTTTATCAGATATAGTTTCTTCATCTATTTTACCTGAAATAAAATTATCATCATTTATATATGTTGGTTTGTCAGTTAATACTTCCGTTGAACTTATCTTTAAACCTAAAGGTACTTGGAGTTCAAAGTATGGATTAAATACTGGTATATCTCCTGCACTGATATCATCAGCTGCAAGTTTTCCATTATTATGAATACGATAAAGGATATAGTTAGTATCTCCTACAGTTAGGTTTGTATAACTTACTTGTTTATCTGTATCTTTATCAAAAAACAGATTGTTATTATCTGATGTACTCATATCGTTATCTAAATGAGTTGCATAAAGTGTTAGCTTTGCACCCCTGTTGTAAAGTCTTGGCGCAGTTGAATTATTTGAACTACTCTTATGTACTAATCGCGGTTTTTGACCTTGATTACCGGTCCCTGAGGACACATAGATAGATTGCTTGGATGTTACTTCTGCTGTTATATCAAAACTTGAATAAGAAGTAATTACTTCACTTCTTGCTTTAGTTCCTTCAGTTACATATGTTGGTGTTGAATCCCAATCCCATAAGCCACTGGTGCTTTGATCTGCCCAAACACCACTTACAAATACATAACTTCCCTCGATCATACGACTTGAAAGTGTTTGGTCATTAGTTTCATTTTTTGTAAATTGACCATACAATCTTGCAGCATCTGTCTTGGATATAAATGACACTTCAATTTTTCTTGTGTCTAGTTTATTGTATGTAATTGTTCCACGTTTATAGCTTGATTGTTTTAAGATTCCTTTATCGAAAAGATCTAATAAATCTAATATGTAGTAATCACCCTTTAAAACAAAGTGCGAAGCTACATCTTTACCTTCTATACGAACAGTATCAACACTATAGTCACCATCAAATATTTCTTTTGGTACTTTTATTTCTTGAGTTCTAAAGTTTTGATCCGGAGTAAGTGTCATAACAATATCTGTTATATCTGCTTCTCCACGGTTTACTAAATCATACTCTATTGTTGTTTTATTTGGAGTAACTCCATCTTTACCGTAATCATATACTTTAACTTCATCAAACTTCATTGATATTTGACCATTAAGTTTTGGTGTAATACCACTTAATACCGCAGAACTTGTATGAACGCGTGTCTTCGCTTTTGAATCGTCTGGAAGTCTGTATAGGTTAGTTGTACCTGTTAGGTCTTTATCCCCATTTACAACACCGCCAACGCGAATATCGACAAGTGCTACAGCACCTAGGGTATCTTGAACATTACCATCTATTTCTGCTGTTTTCTCTCCAAAACCTTGAATTTGTTTGAAGTATGCTTCAAATTTTAAAGGACTAATATCTTTACCTAAAGTAAGATTTATTTCACCATCTACAATTTCATATCCTGGTGTTAAGCCATCTACATAGTTGACTTTAACAGCACCTTCAAAATCAATCTTGTCAATTGTGACAACACTGTTATTTTCTCCATAGACAATTATCTGGTCTAAATATTTGTTGACTGGTGTATTTTCTATTACAAAGTACTCAGATTGATAGTTATATACTGGATCCTGAGATACTCTTGTTGGATATAAGAACTCATATATTAAGGTATCATGGAAGAAACCAGAGTTTCTCATATGTACCCATTCATTATGTTCTGTAGCAACAGGTGTATAAATATCGGGACCTTGACCTCTATAGTAAGGATCCGTGTGCGTTTCCATATTTTGGATACTTGCTTTATATTCACCCACTGTTCCCATTAATACTTGTTTACGCGCTAATGTCGTATTGTCGTGTGCACCTGTACTTGTTTGTGCATAAGGATATCCTACAAGTGAATTGATGGTATGGCTATGTCCTCGTTCTTGTGTTGCTACAAGACCAAATTCATCAAGAGATAAGATAGGAGTCGCTTCTTTCTTTTTAGATGTTGTATGGAAGCGTCCCATATATTCAATAACATCATTGGTTTCACCAGATAACTGAGGTGCATCATCATTTGATATTCTGTTAAAATCTAGGATAACATCTACTTTTGTTACTGGACTTTCTGGTCTTACATCTTCATGCCATGCATCTTTAAAATATGGATGTTCATCCACTGTTTTTGAATCTTGATGCGTTGAGAAAAGTGCTTCTCCACTATTTTTTTTATGAGCAGTGTTAATTCTCCAGAAGTTACCTTCTTGTGTGTTATTAACCCACTGTGAACCATCTATACTTTGCCACAGTACTTCTTTACCATTTATAGTTCTATATATATTAACAGTTGTTATATAGTCTTTTACGTCATCTCGTATCTTTAAGTAATACATATCAAAATGATTTGGAAGTTGTGCTGATAGTGTTAGTGTTTGATCATTGTTTGCGTATTTTTGAGTAGGTCTAACCATTGATGTTGTAAAACCACCCAATGATTTATATCCTTGATCAAGTGTATAGTCATTTACATTATTTGCGTAGTTATAATACCAGTATCTATGAATATCTACTGAATACTTATTGCCAGCACCTAGATTTTCATTAACCTGGTTTACACCTTTTACAGTTACTGATGTTTTTGTGTCAAACACAGTAACTTTTTCAGTTGCATTTACAGTTACATCATCTGGGTATGGTGCTTCTTGATTTCCCTTGAATACAGCTCTTATATCCTGGGAAGACCCCATATCAATTTGAGCTTTTATTTGCATTTGAACAAGTGTTACTGCTGCACTTGTTTTAAAGTTATTAAGTTTTACTTCTATTTTTACAAGTGTCTTATCATAAGGTAATTGATTTTCATATGATGCACCATCTATATCGTATGCAATGTATGATTCAACATAAGTTTCATCAAATGTTATATTTTGAATCTCAAAGAAACCTTTTTTACTTGGTGTTAACAAATCAATAGTATAACTTGCTTTTGGTGAGTTAACTCCCAATGTATTAAGATTAAAATCAACATCGAAAATAGATTCATAAGATACAATATTTGATTTTGAACTACCATACTTTACATTTATTTGATTTGTTGGTTTTAATTCATTTGGTAATTCAATCTCAATCAATCCATCTACTTTTTCTGTATCTACCTTGTCATAAGGTAAAGGTTGATATGTTGAGAAACTTGCGGAAATCTCATGCGTTTTCTTTAGGCCTTTGTTAAGAGGTCCTTTAATTGAAACTAAATGACTTTCTCCATCTGTTTTGAATTCTTTTGTTTCAACAATTACTTTTTTAACTTTTTCATTTATTTTAATTGTTAAATCTTCATCTTCGTATGTATAAATAATTAGTTTTTTAACATCATTTTCATCAATAATATATAACTTAATGTCACTAGCACTATCGAAAAGTTCTTTCTTTAGAGTTATTTCTGGATTATGAATGGCATATTCATTATTTAGAACAGCTTCAAAAACAGAACTTTCAGCTGCTTCATTGTTTGTTCCGAAATAGTAATCTAGAACTACAGCCTCATCATACTTTCCTGTACCTTGATATATATCATTCTTATCTTGTACTTTGGATGAATTGATTCCCATTGAAAGTTGTGCTTTTACTTCTTCTGGAAAAATAACATTAATTGTAGAATCGATTTCTACATAGTGTGGTACATCTGTATATGTAGTATTTTCACCAAACTCATCGTTAGATGCTTGTTTTTCAATAAATACAAGCTCTGCTGTGTGGGTTAGTTCCCCCACCCTATTAGGTTCTCCAAAAATCTTGATGTCAATATCAGTTTTTTCTCTTTTAGCAAACTCCGATTTTAAATGAATAACAAGATTGGATTTAAAGTCTTTAATATCTATACTAAAGAAGATTGAAGTATCATCTTCTGAATATGAACTTGGTATATTATGAGTAATTTCCTCACCCTTATCATTAGTATAACTTAAGAATGTATCATGTAAGGAGTCTTTAAATTTTTGATCTTTTGGAAGTGTAAACCTTACTGATTTAACTTTGAAATCGGGGTCTTGATGATACTTAACAATTGGATCAAATATAGGAACATTGGACTTATTATTAATGTCTGTTATTTGAAAGTATGTTTCGTATCCATAGATAACATCTTTTTCTTTGGTAGTATGATTCATCGTCATCTCAAAAGTTGGATAAACAATTTCTCTTTGGTTCACATCTGTTTTAGTCCAGTTAATACCCCCACCTAAAGATATATTGGTAATCGTTGATATTTTGAAGAATGTTGGAACACTTGGGAAGCCTTGTCTACTCAATGGTAGAATAATTCTATATTGTCTGTGCTCTTTAGCCCCAACCTTGAGATCAGGACGCCCAATCTCAATCATCCCTGTTCCAGAGTAAGTATATGGTAGTGGTGTTTCAAGTTCATCAGTATCTGTTATATCGTATATTAAGATACCACCTTCGCCTGGTACACCAACAAACAATCCTTCTGTTAAGTCAGGATCAGTGTTTGGAACTGCTTTTCCATCAATATAGGAAAATCGGTTGATATCGAAGGGGATAATACCATTTAATTCCGTACCTTCTGAATCTATGATGAATGTTGTAGTAAAGCCATCAATATTTGATTCTATATTATTTGATGTATTTCCAATGATATAATCGTAAGAAATGTATTGATATCTATCCCATAAAGGTACTGTATCAACTGTTTCACCTTCTTCAAAAACTGTTTCAAGACGTGCATCCCATTTTAAGTTAGATACAACTACAGTAATAATAGCATTTTCATCACTTTTTCCAGGTGTTTCCCATGCCATACCTTCATTACCGTCAAAGTTTTGGTATGAAACATATCCTCGAAGTTCCATATTGGTTCCTTCAGGAATATTCAAATTATCATCGTCTGTATATGTTGATAAAGTAATATCAAAAGATGGATTATTACCAGGGGACAATGCTCCTGTATACTCCATTGTAATTAAACCACCGTTGGATTCTTTATCACCTATAACACGCCAGCCACCCCCTTCAACAACAGTACCTTTAATACCGACTTGTCCTTGGTTTTCAGCTCT
>JAAYGI010000112.1 GCA_012727815.1 Erysipelothrix sp. | reverse complement strand
TATCATTTGAACTTGGAATTACATCAGATATTACGACTAAGGATTTAGTACGTTACTATCTATACGCTTATAAAAAAGGTATTAAAACACTATACTATACGCGTACAAACAAGATGAGCATTGAAGAATGTTTAGCATGTGCAGTTTAATATAAATTTGAAGGAGAAAAAATGAGTAAGAAATTTATTAGTAAAGAAAACATGAAGCACACAGGTGCTAACTGGAATAATAAAGAAGATATGTTTACACAGGTTTACTACGAACAAAACTTAAGTCAGTTTTGGAGACCAGAAGATATCTCAATGCAAGGTGACTTGGGTACATGGGGAACTTTAGATCCTAAAATTCAACTGGCATATGCAGAAAACTTAGCCTTCTTAACATTCTTAGATACAAAACAAGGAGACAATGGTGTTAACATCATTTCTCGTGCTATTGATCAAGATCAACACCAAAGAAAAGCAGTTCTAAACTTTATGGCTGCCATGGAAAATGCAGTTCATGCTAAAAGTTATTCAAATATTTTTATGACTTTAATGTCAACACCTGAAATTGATAAACTCTTTGTTTGGACAGAAAATAATGTTCATGCACAACGTTTATTAACATTAATTTCAGATGTTTATGATGATTTAGATAAACTAATTCCATTAAGAGACTTCCCACAAACTTTCGGTGAAGTAGACCCATTAGAATTTAACATTGCACGCTGGAAAGGGATGGTAGCATCCGTATTCCTAGAGTCATGGTTATTCTATAGTGGATTCTATTACCCACTATGGTTCTACGGACAAGGTGAATTGATGCAAGCAGGTGAGATTATTAACTTAATCTTACGTGATGAGTCTGTTCATGGTCTTTACATTGGACAACTTGCTCAAGAGTTATTTGAAGAATTTGAACCAAGCCTACAAGAAGAACTTGTTGCTTGGAAAGATACATACCTTGAAGAAATTTATGCAAGTCATGTTCACTTAATTGAAGAAATTTATGATAAAACAGGACTTACAGCAGATGTTAAAGTATTTGTTAGATATAATGCAAACAAAGCTTTAATGAATTTAGGATTTGAAGCTCACTTCCCAAATGAAGAAGTAAACCCAGTTGTATTAAATGGTTTAAACACAGAAACTAAGACCATGGATAACTTCTCAATGAAGGGAAATGGTTACCAAAAGATGATCTCAGAGGCAATCAGTGATGATGACTTTGATTTCGACTTCGATTTCTAATTAACAAGAAGGAGACAAATTATGTCAAAAGTACAATTACTAACACAAAACCGTTGCCCAAAATGTGATCAACTTAAAAGTTTCCTAGAAATGGGTCTACGTAGTAAATATGCAAACGATATTGTTGAAGTTAAAAGAGAAGAAGACCAAGAAGGTTTTATGGATCTTGTTTCTAAACATGGTCTAATGCAAACACCAGTACTTGTCTTTGGAGATAAAGTACTAACAGATGTTACACCATCTAAAGTTACTGATTTTCTAAAAGAAGTTATTGGTTAATAATGCCAAACAAAAGAACTTATCATCAAGATAAGTTCTTTTTTACGTCTATGTTATAATTGAGATAGGTAAAAAATATGAAAAACAAACTGATAGACTCATACAAAATGGTATCCTCCCATGAAGGAACCCTATTTATTTATGCATTTGCGTACGCCCTGATTGTTGGGATTGCGCCTCTTTTAATTATCCTTGTACTGATAGCAAGTAACTTAGTACTGGATATAGACTCCATGGTAAGTATACTGAGCCTTTATATACCAACGGATTTGATTACCCCTTTTATCAACTATATTATAGAAATTGCACCCCAGGATATTATCTTATTGTTATCTTTATCATTTGTATCCTTTTGGGTTGCATCAAAAAGTATCTACTCTTTCTTATTAGAAACCAGTAGAATTGAAGCTGTTAAATCACAAGCTGCAATTGTAAGGGTGATATCAGTTATCTACTTTATGATTATTATATTAGGAGGCTCACTTGTTATTGCACTCTTAAGATATCTTCCCCCTTATAATTACATTACACTTCCCTTAATATTATGGCTCTTAATGATGGTATTCTATAGAATGATATCCTTTAAGTTTTCGGAATTTATCGATGTTTATATGGGAAGTGCAATTGCAACTGCAGGACTGATTGTACTTGGAAAGCTTTTCTTTATATATGTAAATGACTTTTCTAATTACCAAAGTATCTACGGACCCCTTGCTTCCTTTATGATTCTATTGATTTCTGTATATTTTATTTCATACATTATATATCTGGGATTTTGTGTCAATGTTCAATTTTATAAGGAACGTGAAGATGATACCATTAAACGTAAGTTAATCTATCGTATTAGTGAATGGAATTATATGGCTTGGCTCTTTAAAAGAGATTAATATCAAGGTGCTATTATGTGATAGCACCTTTTATTTTTGTCTTGATTGCAAAGCTTTGTGAATGTTGGTATTCTTATAATGTTACAAGCAAAGTAGACAGTATGCGTTAAGTGCAAGTGGATGGGAAGTCGCCACTTGACGAAGTTTATACACGATATATTGTTGCATCCGTTGCGTGATGTCTTTTCTATGCTTGCAATAGGAAAAGAGGAATATTATGAAAAATACACGTAAGTTGGTTTTCATGGCTTTATTTATAGCAATGGAAATTGTGTTAACAAGGGTGGTATCTTTTATGCCATCAACAATAACACGTATTAGTTTGTCATTTATTGTCTATGCCTTTGCAGGAAGCATGTTTGGACCTATATTTGGGGCCTTATCTGCTGGAGTGGGGGATTTAGTGGGAGCAGTACTGTTTCCACCGCCAGGGGGGTTCATGATTGGTTTTACACTCTCTGCAACAGTGACAGGATTTATATTTGGTTTTATTAAATTACGTAAGGGTCATCTTAAGAGATTGATACTAGTATTACTTGCAACAACATTGATTGTTGATCTTGGTATGACAACACTTTGGGTTCAAATATTATCTAAAGTTCCATACACAACACTATTAATTTCAAGAATACCAGGAATTTTGATTAACTTAGGCCTTCGATTTACTATATTATATATACTTATGCAAAGAACAGTTCAAGGAGATCTGTATGAAGACAGACATTCAAATCGCTCAAAATACTAAATTAGATAAGATTACAAAAATAGCAGAACATTTAGATTTATCAGAATCACAATTAGAGGTCTATGGACAACATAAAGCAAAGCTTAATGTTCAAGACATCAAAAGAGATCATAAAGGTAAACTGGTACTTGTTACAGCAATCAATCCTACACCTGCAGGTGAGGGGAAGACCACAACAAATATTGGTTTATCAATGGCATTAAATAAGATCGGACGTAAGTCCATATCAACACTTAGGGAACCTTCACTGGGTCCCTGTTTTGGTATGAAAGGTGGCGCAACAGGTGGGGGTTATGCACAGGTTGTTCCAATGGATGATATTAATCTTCACTTTACAGGAGATTTCCATGCCATCACCAGTGCCCATAACTTACTTTCAGCCCTGATTGAGAACCATGTCTTTCATACAAACACACTCAACATAGATCCACATAGAATCTTATGGAAGCGTGTCTTAGATATGAATGACAGAGCTTTAAGAAATATCGAAGTATCATTAGATGGCTTAAGCAAAAGTATTCCCCATGAATCCGGATTTGACATTACAGTTGCATCTGAAGTGATGGCAATCTTATGCTTAGCAGAAGATATGGATGATTTAAAAGAAAGACTGGGAAATATTCTAGTAGCATACAAACGTAGTGGTGAGGAAGTCTATGCAAAAGACTTAGAAGCAGTAGGTGCAATGGCACTATTATTAAAAGATGCTATGAAACCAAATCTAGTTCAAACACTAGAGAATACACCTGCCATAATTCATGGGGGTCCATTTGCAAATATAGCCCATGGCTGTAACTCTACCATTGCAACAAAGATGGCTTTAAAGTTATCTGACTATGCAATAACAGAAGCAGGATTTGGAGCAGACTTAGGCGCTGAGAAATTCTTTGATATTAAATGTCGACAAGGAGATCTTGTTCCTGATACGGTCGTATTAGTTGCGACAATAAGAGCACTAAAATATAACGGACATCAAAAATTAGAAGACCTTAATGAAGAAAATCTTCTAACTCTAGAAAAAGGTTTACCAAACCTAACAAGACACTTCAATAACTTAAAGTTATATGGGGTACCTCTTGTAGTTTGTGTTAACAGTTTCCCAAGTGATACAAAAGCTGAAAAAGAATTGATGAAATCATGGGCACTTGAAAATAATGTAGAACTTGTATTCTCAGATGTTTTCGCAAAAGGCTCATCTGGTGGTATTGCACTGGCTGAAGCAGTTGTTAAGTCATGTGAGAAACCAAATACATTTAAATTTTTATATGAAGATGAAGATTCAATTGAAACTAAGATGAATACAATTGCTAAGAAAATATATGGTGCAAAAGATATCAATCTAAGTGAGAAGGCTAAAAAGCAACTTATTGCGATTGAAAAAGAATACGGACATCTCAATGTTTGTATGGCTAAAACACAATATTCTTTCTCATGTGATCCAAAAGTCTTAGGTGCACCCACAGATTTCACACTCAATGTGCAAGAATTAAAAATATCACGTGGTGCAAAATTTGTTATCTGTCTTACAGGAAAGATAATGACAATGCCAGGTTTACCTAAGGTTCCAGCAGCCAACGGTATGGATATAGAAAATGATGGTACAATCATAGGACTCTCATAGCCTTTACAAAAGCTTGAAATTGTCCTATAGTTAATGAATGTAGGAGGATGTCTATGAAGGAAATATATATAGTACTCACGGATACTGGTAGCGTACTGACAACAGTGATAAAAAGATTTACCAATGACCCATATAATCATGTATCAATTTCATTTGATTCAAGATTAAATACTTTATATAGTTTTGGTAGACGCCAAGCACATAATCCTTTTATAGGAGGGTTTGTTGAAGAAAGTATTAATGCAGGTACATTTAAGAAATTTAAGAATACAACATGTATGGTTTTAAAATTAAATGTATCCATTGATGAATATGAACTTCTAAAGAAACAAATTGATTTCTTTGTTGATAACATGCACAAATATAACTATAACTTATTAGGACTTATTGGTGCTGCATTTAATAAAAGAGTTCCTAGAAAAAATGCTTACTTCTGTAGTGAGTTTGTTGCAGATGTACTTTACAAGTCCAATGTAAAACTTTGGGATGTTCCCCCTCACAGAGTAAAACCACATGACTTTGGGTCTGATGATCGTCTTGAAGTTGTATTCGAAGGTTTACTCAGTGAATACAAGGGTCCAAACAATAATTTATTAACAGCATAATATATTTATAAATATTTAAAAGATATAAAAATAGGATAAAGGGTACATAGCAATTACTTTGCATATGTACCCTTTCATATCTATGGATTAAATATATTAAAAATAAGAATGTTTAAGAATGATATAAGCACATGAATAAAGCGACTTAAACATCATTAAGTAGGTATTTATGGTAAAATTAAGATAGAAAGTGATGGGTACTATGGAAAACAAAATAACTACAATATTAGATAATGAACTTAAAGATATATCTTTAACACAAATTAAAACTACTTTATCATTGTTAGAAGAGGGAAACACAATTCCTTTTGTTGCAAGATATCGAAAAGAGATGACAGGATCACTGGATGAGGTACAGATCAAAACAATTCAAGATCGTTATACTTATCTAGAAAACTTAGAAACTCGTAAAGAGGAAGTTATTAGATTAATTGATGCTCAAGAAAAACTGACACCAGAACTTGAAAAAGAAATTTTAGAAGCAAATATATTAACAAAGGTAGAAGACCTATACAGACCCTACAGACAGAAAAGACGCACACTGGCAACAATTGCTAAGGAACGCGGCTTAGAGCCATTAGCAGACTTCTTAATGTCATTACCAATGGAAGGTGATGTTAATCTAGAAGCAAGTAAATATATCAATGAAGAGCATGAAATTCTAACAGTTGAAGATGCACTTAATGGTGCACATGAGATACTAGCTGAAACAGTTGGAGACAGTGCAACTTTCAGAAGCTGGATTCGTAGTTTCACATTTAAAGATGGTATCTTAACATCAACATTAAAAGATCAAGACAAAGATGAACGTAAAATCTATGAAATGTACTATGACTTTAGAGAACCAATTAGAAAACTTGCAAGCCATAGAGTCCTTGCAGTAAACAGAGCTGAAAAAGAAGACGTTGTAAAGGTTGAAATTGAAGTAGAAGAAGCTAAAGTTCTTGCTTACTTAGGTAAATCAATCATCGGAAATAAATATCAATCAATTGGAAGACCTTATGTTATGAATGCATATGAAGATGCATACAAACGTTTCATCAAACCTGCAATTGAAAGAGAAATCAGAAATGAACTTAGCGAAAAAGCAGAAGAACAATCAATTCATATCTTTGGTGAAAACTTAAGAAACCTTCTTTTACAAGCACCTTTAAAAGATAAGATTGTTATGGGATTTGACCCAGCATTTAGAACAGGATGTAAACTTGCTGTTGTTGACCCAACTGGAAAAGTATTAGACATCGCTGTAATCTTCCCCCATCCTCCAGCTGCTAAATTTAAACAAGATGCTGCACTGGGAGAATTTCTAAAATTAATTAGAAAACATAATGTAGAAATGATCGCTATCGGTAATGGAACAGCAAGTAGAGAATCCGAAAGTTTTGTAGCCAATGCATTAAAAGAACTTAAAGAAACTATTTATTATTTAATTGTTAATGAGGCAGGGGCTTCTGTTTATTCAGCATCAGCTGTAGCACGTAAGGAATTCCCTGACTATGAAGTTGAAGAACGTAGTGCAATCTCAATAGCAAGAAGGATTCAAGATCCACTTGCTGAACTTGTTAAAATAGATCCTAAAGCAGTAGGTGTTGGTCAATATCAACATGATGTTTCCCAAAAGAAACTTGAAACAACTTTAAGTTTTGTTGTTGAAACAGCTGTAAACCAGGTAGGTGTTAACTTAAACACTGCCAGTCCACAACTCTTAGAACACGTATCAGGACTTACAAAAACAACAGCTCAAAACATTGTTACCTATCGAGAAGAAAATGGTGTATTCAAACGCCGTGAAGATATTAAAAAGGTTCCAAGACTTGGACCTAAAGCATTTGAGCAATCTGTAGGATTCTTAAGAATTCCTGAATCTAAGAATATTCTTGATAACACAGGGATTCACCCTGAAAGTTATACAGTTACTGATAAGATATTAAAGGCATTTAAGATCACAAAAGAAGACTTAGGAACAAAAGAAGCATTAGAAAAACTAGAAGGTCATGAAAATGAATACAGTGCATTTGATGTGGGTAAAGAAACATATTATGATATTCTAGAAGCAATTAAAAGACCCGGGCGAGACTTCCGTGATGAACTCTCAACACCCCTTTTAAGATCCGATGTTTTATCCATGGAAGACTTAAAGCCAGGTATGGAACTTCAAGGAACGGTTCGTAACGTTGTAGACTTTGGCGCATTTGTTGATATTGGTGTTAAACAAGATGGACTTGTCCATATTTCAAAATTATCTAAATCATTTGTAAATCATCCAACAGATGTTGTATCTGTTGGAGATATTGTTAAGGTTTGGATTATGGAAGTTGATCTTAAAAAAGAAAGAATTCAATTAACAATGATTAAAGAATAATAAGATTTAACCCTTATTATTGGAGGTATTATGAAAACAAAAGACTTAGTATTCACAGCTCTATTTATGGGAATTGTATTTATGTTAGGACTATGGCCCAACTTAGGATTTATTGAAATTGGACCCATCTCAGTAACTATAATTCATATACCTGTAATTATTGGTGCTATATTTTTAGGAAGTAAAAGTGGTATTCTTATTGGGCTTGCATTTGGTATTGGTTCATTCATGAACTCAATGACCTCTGGTGTACTTTTTGCACCGGTATTTGCAAACCCATTGGTCTCAGTTTTACCTAGAATTATATTTGGATTTGTGACTTATTATATTTATAAGGCAGTATCTACTGTTATTAAGAATAAAACAATTCAGTATGGTGTATCAGCAGGACTTGCTACACTTACCCATACTTTAATGGTACTTCCTTTATTATTCTACTTTGGTCTTGGCCAAACAGGAATCAAAGCAGTTCTTGAAAATGCCTATGGCGGACAAATCCTTAAATTTATCATCGGAGTACTGATCGCGAATGGTCTTTTAGAAATGCTAGCAGCAGTACTTATTGTACCCATTGTTTTAAAAGCACTTGATAAGGTTCGTGTTAACGGATAATTTTGTTTAAATAAATTGTATACAAGTATAAAAGATGTACCTGAGCGGGAAACTTCACTCAGTGCATCTTTTTAATATCTAAAAAAAAACTTAATTTTATATTGTAACAAAGTGATTATGCCGAGATAAATGCCGAGATTAAAGGAGAAAAGCCAAGATAATAGAAAAAAGAGGCGCTGGGAGAAACACGCACTATAGAGTCGTTTAAATGTGAAAAAAGATATTCTATGTAGAAATACACAGAATATCTTTTTTAATGTATTATATTTAAACTAATCTTCCCAGTCTAAACTACGGCTGACAGCTTTAGTCCACTTATTTAAGTATGATTCAATTAATTTTTCATCAAGTGAGGGTAAGAAAGTTTTATCTAAGCTTTGAACTTCTTTAATATGTTCTTTGCTTTCAAAAAATCCTGTTGCAAGACCTGCAAGATAACATGCTCCCAAAGCTGTTGTTTCTAAAGTTTGAGGTCTATTCACTTCAATATTTAAAACATCTGATTGAAACTGCATTAGGAAATTATTGGCACTTGCACCCCCATCTACTCTTAGTTGTCTAATATCAATATTTGAATCTTTTCTCATAGCATCAATTACATCATATGTTTGATATGCAATGGATTCAAGACCAGCACGAATGAGGTGATTTTTATTGGTACCACGCGTAAGACCAAAAATACTTCCCCGTGCTCCCATATCCCAATGTGGTGCACCCAGACCTGTAAATGCAGGAACAAGATATACCCCACCATTATTAGATACTTTGCTTGCGAAGTATTCTGAGTCCATGGATGTGTCAATAATATTGAGTTCATCACGAAGCCACTGTATCACAGCGCCTCCGACAAATACGGAACCCTCCAAAGCATATTCAACATCGCCATTAAGTCCAATTGCAATTGTACTTAAAAGCCCATGTTTACTTTTTACAAGTTTATCTTTTGTATTCATTAGTACAAAACAACCTGTACCATAAGTATTCTTAACATCACCCTTATTAAAGCAAGTTTGACCAAAAAGTGATGCTTGTTGGTCTCCTACTACACTTGCAATGGGGATAGCGTGTCCTTGAATATTAGTATGTCCATAGATCATACTACTATCGCAAACCGATGGAAGCATGGATTGTGGAATATTAAGTTCATTTAATATATGTGTATCCCATTGTAATGTTTTTAGATTATACAACATGGTACGTGATTCGTTTGTAACATCAGTTATATGTTCTTTATGTTCAGTAAGTTTATAGACAAGCCATGTATCAATAGTTCCAAACATAAGTTTACCTTGCTCTGCTTTTAAACGTGCTCCCTCGACATTATCTAAGATCCATGCAATCTTGGTAGCAGAGAAATAAGCATCCACTATAAGCCCTGTGTGTTCTTGTATGTATGTCCCAAGTTCTGAATCTTTAATTTTAGATGCGACATCCGATGTTCTACGACACTGCCAAACAATGGCATTGTATATAGGACGTCCTGTTTCTTTATCCCAAACCAGTGTTGTTTCTCTTTGATTTGTAATACCAATAGAATCAATCTCATCAGCACTAATACCAGCTTTTGCAATAACTTCATGCATGACACCATTTTGAGTAGCCCATATCTCCATAGGGTCATGTTCAACCCATCCAGGATGTGGATAAATTTGTGTAAATGTATTTTGTGCTGTTGCGATTATATTTTGTTCTTTATCAAATAGGATTGCTCTTGAACTTGTTGTACCTTGATCTAAGGCAAGTATATATTTTTTCATCTTATCACCTATACCCATTGTAAAGACTATTAAGTCATAATACAATTGAGATTTTGTATTATTCATTATTTTAATATTTTCATTAGATATCTTATTTTAGAAAGGAATTACTTTCACTTCATTTATACAAGACCACGAGAACATTTCGTATTTGGTCAATGACCTTCATTTTTTCTGAATACTCAAATAGTTTTTTCAAATTTTTATCGGTACTTCTTATGTAGTTTCTTATGGCTGTAGTATATGTTCCTCTATCAATTCGATTGAACCTCCTCATTTACAAGTCTTGTCAAATAGATAGTTGGTATATTCAGCCCTTTACAATCTTAGTCGTAATAATTCCATTCTTATTATCGGCATGTTGGAGTATTTATTTTTTATAATTCATTCTATCACCGTTGTCTTCACACTAATACTTATCAATTTGTCAGTATGAAAACAACGAATGTAAGTGTTTATTCAAAAAATATTTTCTAATAAATAATAGATGTAAAAAAACAAGTAGATAAGCTTCTATGTTATTATTAATATAACAGGAGGTTTATTTATGATAAAACAAATAACACTCGAAAACATATACAATTTTAAAAAAGAAATAACACTTGATTTCGATACATCAGGTAATGATAGTGTTCTTTTTAATCAGTTTCAAAAAGATAAGATTTCAAATTTTTCATTGATATATGGAAAGAACAATGTTGGGAAATCAAATTTCTTTAGGGCCCTCAATGAAGCATCAGTTTTTATAAAAACAGGAGATATCTTGTTGAATCCCTATTACCCAAGTGAAAAAGAAAAGCCATCAACATTTGAAATCATTGTGGAGAATAAAGATTTCGAAATCAGATATGGTTTTGAACTCTTGATCAAATCAAACAGAATAAAGAATGAATGGATGTTTGCAAAGTTAAATGGATCACCCCGAGAAAGCTTAATCTTTTCACGAGAAGATTTTAAGACACACAGTTTTATCTCTAGCAATAATAGAGAATCTTTAAAAGCACTAAAAGATAATATCTTATTTATTAACTACTTTAATTCAATCACGCATGAGTATGAAGTTATTGAAACATTTATGCAGCAGATTAATCAACTAAATTTTTTAGATGGTCATGCAAATGATAGTGAAGCCCAAACAATTGAAAGAATCACTCAACTATCAAATAAGAGAAACAACATGGTGCTACTTAACTCATTTTTAAAAGCAGCAGATCTTGATATCACCGAAATTAGAGTCAAAAAATTAAATGATAAAGAAATGACAGTTTTAGAGAAACTGCGCGCAATTCAAGAGAAGAATATAAGAAGTGATAAGAAAGAAGCACTTGCTGTTGAGTTAATTGAAAAGAACATGGCGACAATTCCTTCTCTTCTTGGAAAAGATATTATTAATAAAAATGATACTCAAAGAAAAGAAGCTAACAGAGCAATAGAATTTACACATAAAAGTGGTGGTAGTTTTGCTTTTGAAAGTTTATCTTCAGGTACCAAGCAAATGCTTAATGTACTGACCACACTAATTTTGAATTTTTCTAAGCCAGCCATATTCATATTTGATGAGATAGAGTATGCAATTCATGGTGAACTCATTCATCTTCTTATGGATTCATTCAAAGAGACAACCATCAGTGGGAAAGAGATACAATACCTCATAACAACCCATCATGAGAAATTATTAGATTATGATTATATATCTAATGATAATAAGATACTCTTTAAGAAAGATGAGGCCACACATACTATTGATGTTGAATATATCTCAGAATATAAACTCGATGAATTTGAGCAAATTTCTAAGAATTATATGAACGATGCTTTTTCAACAAATCCAAACACATCGCAATTTTATGATTTAAAGATGTTACTAAATAAAGTGGATGAAGGTGATGATGATTGAAACCTAGACGAAAGACTCGAAAAAGAACTCCTAAAAGACTACCAAAGAAAACACGATTCTTTTTAGTAGAGGGTGCAACAGAGGAGACCTACGTTAGATATCTTCAACAAATTTATAAAAAAAGTAACAGACTGATGATATATCAAAAATCTAAGTTGGGTAAAAATATTAAAGAAGATATAGAACTCATTGCTGAAAAAATCGGTGTTAACACTGAAGATATCATCTTACTTTATGATTTAGAAAATGATGTTATTGAATACAAAAAATTTATTGATGACAACACTTTGATTCATCCCAATACATATTTGGTCCAGCCATGTATTGAATATCATTTCTTAATGCATCATAAAAATTTCAAAGTTGATCCTAATAAATTAAGAAGACAAAAAGAAACAGAAAATGAACTTAAGACCTATCTTCCCAGATATAAAAAAGGTGGAAAGTTTTCTTGGGTAAAGAATGGTATTGATCGAAATGAAGTTGAACTTGCCAAAAGTAGATCACTCAGTAGTTTTAAAGACTATGATCAAAAATCATTCAGTACAATTGGCAGAATGATTAATGATTTATTCGTTTAGATATAAAAAAACAATGCATCCATGAAGGTGCATTGTTTTTGAGTGTAGGTACTTGTAGTTATTATGAATTGTTATTTAAGAATTCAATTAATCTATTAAAGGTATTTATAGATTGTGGATTGTCCATTTGGAATTGGTATTCATGGGGTAACTCAAGACCTGCTTCATCATAGAAAACAGCATCAACACTTACACCAAGTGATTCTAATTTATCGACAAGAGATAAGCCATGTGCAGTAAATGTTCCGGTCGTGCCATCTGTAATGAAGGAGGAAGGGAAATCTTTTGAAACATGATTTGTAATTGAAAGGAGTTCAAGTTTAGGATCTTCTTTCCAGTTTTTCTTACCAAGGTATGCCCATGCAGCTCTATCTAAGAAGAAAGACAAGACTTTGTTTCCACCACCCAAATCAGATAATTTTTCTAAATCATATGGACCACATAAAAGCATGGTTCCTTTGATAGTATCTTTTAGTACAACAGGCTGAATGTTAACATCTTTAGCATATGCTGCATCTGTTTGAACCATTGTAAATTGAGCAGCCATATGTGCACCTGCAGAATCTCCTGCTATGAATAGACTGTCAAGATCCATACGATACTTGTCTTTGTTTTGGGTCATGAATTTATAAACTTCAGCCATTTGTTCAATTTGTTCAGGATATTGTGCACCGGGTGCAAGTTGATAATTCATATTTACAACAACATATCCTTTAGCTGAAATTTGTGTCGCATATTCATCGATGTCATTTTTATCGCCACCTATAAATGCACCACCGTGTACCCATAAGATAACAGGTAGCGCAGTATCTACATCTTTAGGTGTGAAGATATCCAAGTTGCCTTGCTTATATTTGGAATCATAATCAATATCTTCATGCTGTGTTACAAGTTTTTCAATCTCTTCATAATTTTCAGGTGTAACAGCCATCCCACCTTCAAATAAAGTTTTCATCATGTATGATGCAGGATAAGGAGTATATATGATAAATGCCCCCAGTAAGAGTACTATTGCAAGTACTCCTATTAATAGTCTTAATATTATTTTTTTAAGTTTCATATAAACCTCCAAGTAGATATGTCTATTATCACTTTAAATCGTCATTTTTGTTATCCTATTACAATAAGATATTTATATCAGGGCGGAATGGGTGTGTGTTTATATAATGATAAGAATCTATTTTCCTGAGATAAAATTAGTTATTGAAGCAACAAAATATGAGACATGTTCACAAAAAAAACAATGTGTAAAAGAGTACATTGTTTTTATAGATTGTAGAATATATAAGAGCTTCAAATTATGAATCAAGGGGGAGTAATTGATTGCTAGTGATTTTACAGGAGTTATTACCACTTGCTAATTTTCTATCATCATGGAATAGAAAGCTTTCTGATCCATATGATTGCATAAAAATAAAAAAATACGGCTTTTGTATTCGTTGTGAGCAACTATCCATTCAGGGCGAGCCGTACTCCCAAAGTAAGCTAAGTTAACCTTGATGGATCAAAGTTATCTCTAAGCTGTTTGAAGGGATAACAAAGTTACCCTTTAATAATATATTACCACAATCAGCCGAAAGCTCAATTTTTTGTTATCTTTTAATTAAAGTGGTAGGTCTTTCTTAGTGAAAATAATATTTGAAGCTGTATAAAGCACTACAGATATGATTAAGAGTGCTAAGAGCCCTACGGTAAATTCACCGGAAGTTAGAATTTCTTGAGTATCAAAAAGAGTTGTTAGGGTGAAATATTTTAAGTTCTCTGTACTGTCCATGAGTTGTTGAACCATCGTTATTAGAAAGAAAGCAAATGGTATCCCACCTCCTATTGCCAGGGCAAGAATGCTCCTGTTAAATAAGGTTGAAGCAAAGAATGAAATAGAACTTAGTGCAAGTATGAGTAAGGCTAAACCAATACTTAAGTAAAGGTAGGCATCAATATCGAAGTCTAAGGCTGTATCCACTGATATGGCGGTATGAATCATGGCCTTGTTGGACAGGCTTATGATTTCATGTGCGCTTAATCCTGAAACATGGGTACTTGCTTCTAGTGCTTTGGTACTCTTTAGTAGGCTGAGGTTTTGCTTAACCTGCTCGCTACTCATTTTGAGTGCATCAGCAGAGACATCTATTATCGTTTTAAAAAGTAAGTCGGAGTGTTCTTTAGAGACTGTAGAGGGACCTTCATTTTTATCTAATTTTTGTACTTGGTCTAAGACAAATTGATGATAGTCATTAAGTGATAGTCCCATTATTTGGGCTCCGTTTTTAAGTGCATTCTTGCTTTCCAATATTAATAGCGGGTTATCTTCAAGCTCGGTTTGAGTAATTTCTATTTCATCGTCTTCGAGTTCGTCTTTATATAGGTCATAACGCTCATCACTAATAATCTCAGAATTCTCTTGATAAGTACGATGAACTATTTTGTTTTCTAGATAAAGAGTATAAGCTTCTACGTCCATATCACGTTCTATTGCTGCTTCGTTCAAAGCGTCGTCGTTGTTTAGAATTAAGTAAAGACGTTTTGATAAATAGGATTCCTTTTGGTTAAGGGTTTTGGCAGCTACTTTAATGTCATCTGTAATGGGATAACCTGTAACATTATTGTATTGCATCTGTACAACACCCAAACCGATTAGGGAAATTATAAGGTACATGATAAGGGTAGATGCTATTAAATAGAGTGATTTGGTAAAGATGATAGCGGAGCGTTTTATGGGGGTTGATAAGGTGTAGGCCATGGAGCCAGAGTCTACTTCATTAACCACAAGGTTATTGGCAGTAAAAACGGTATATACGATACCCAGTATTACAGCAATAAGTTTATAGAAGTTCTCTAAGCTACCCAGTAATGTAGTTGCTGATGAGAAGAGTGAGGCAAAAGCTGTACCTTCAGCGGCGCTGGCCAGTGCTGCATATTCTATAGCATCATAACTTATAATAAATCCTGATAGAATAACAGATCCAACCATCGTGATGATGAGCCAAAGCTTCCAGTTATTCTTTATACTTTGTTTAAATATAGCTTTTGATATCATGTGTTTGTCTCCTTAAAAATATCTGTAACATAGTTTTCAAATGTATGTTTAATCTCTTTGAAATATACCAAGTCAAAGTGACTGAGTGTTTCTACAAGTTTGTTAATATCAGAATCGTGTATTTGAATAAAAAGTTGTAGATCTTCTGCTTTAATCCGGGGGATTGTGTAATCGTAAGTTAGAAAGGATTCAAATTCTTGGTTTGATTTAAATTCAAGTCTAAAAGTCTTGTTTTTGTTGTGGCGGATATCATTCATATCAATGACATCAATGATCCGCCCATCCTGTAAGACAGCAGTGCGATCGCAGACCTCTTCCAGCTCCTGATATATGTGACTGGACATAAAGATAGTTTTTCCTTTTTGTTTTTGGTTGGTGATCAGGTCAAGAAAGATATCTCGCATTAAAGGATCCAGTCCTGTTGAGGGTTCGTCCATTATAATAATATCAGCATTGGAAGCAAAGGCTGCGACGATGGCTGTTTTTTGTTTCATACCTTTACTCATGGAGCGTACTTTAAGGTTGGTATCGAGTTGAAGCTGATGAATAAGTACTTCAGCATCATGCCAGCTCCCGTTCTCGCTCAATCCAATCTGGTTTTTTAGAAATTCTGTTCCAGTAACATCACCTGGGAAGTTAATTTCACCAGGTATATAGGCTATGTGACGCTTAAGTTCCGCGCTGTTTCTTAAGGCATCCAATCCATTTATAGTAACCTGTCCACTACCTGGACGAATGAAACCCATCATGTGTCGTATGGTGGTTGTTTTTCCTGCACCATTAATACCCACAAAACCGTAGACTTCACCTTTGTCTACCTCTAAAGATAGGTCAAATATGCCTCTACCTTTTCCATAGTCCTTGGTTAGGTTTTTAATTTCAATATAGGCCATCATTCATATTTTCCTTTCCATCATGGATAGATTTTTCTCTATCATAGAAGTCCATAAAATAGTCTTCTAATGTGAATTTGATTTCAGATATAAAGTTTAATTGTACCTGACTTAACTCTTTGAACAAGGCTTGCATCTTTTGGTCTATCAAATTAATTTTGATCTGATTTTGATACTCCCTTTTTATTGATATCGGAAATTGTGTTCTTTCAAGAAACTTGTTATAGTCATTACTGGATGAAAATTCTATCTTGAAGGCTTTGTGTGTACTCTGTTTTAATTTACTTGATTCGATGGTTGATACAATTTTACCGTCTTTAATAATAGCAATTCGATCACAGGCTGCATCCACTTCACTAAAGATGTGGCTGGAGAGTAAGATAGTCTTACCCGCTTTCTTCGCATCCAATATAAAGCGGATGAATCGCTCTTGCATGATAGGGTCTAGTCCTGAAGTGGGTTCATCTAAGATAAGGATTTTAGGGTCGTGCATAAAGGCGGTAATGATGGCCAGTTTTCGTTTATTACCAAGGCTCATTTCCTTAATCTTTTCAAAACCCTCAAACTCGAAGGTTAACTTTAATGCTTCGGAATAGGTCATGTTTTGAATATTTCTTTCATGGGCCATATAAGAAATAAACTCATTACCACTCATATTCTCAGGAAAAGCAAGTTCACCTGGTAGATACCCTACATCATTTTTGATCAAACTTGCGGACTTCCAACAATCCTGACCATTAATATTTAAAGAACCTTCTTGTCCTTTAATGAACCCCATCAAATGGCGTATGGTGGTGGTCTTACCTGCACCATTGGGTCCTAAGAAACCAAAGACTTCTCCTTCTTTTATTGTAAATGATACATTAAATATTCCGCGATTGTTACCATAATCTTTTGTTAGATTATGTACTTCTATCATTGCCATGTGTATATGTCCCCTTTCAAGGTAAGTGACATCTGTAACTTTCTTTACTATTGTCATAAACTACATTATACTTTGCTTATGCAGTACTACAAGGGTCATAAAATCGAATTATGATACTTAATTTACACAAACTTTAATACTGTCAATTATATAAGGAGATAGCAATGGAAAACTTAGATTTACGGGTTCAAAAAACATATATGGCATTAATCAACAGCTTCAATCTACTACTCAAGAATAAAGATTTTGAGGATATTAGTGTGACTGAGATATGTGATGGGGCTATGGTCAGGCGTCAAACCTTTTATAAACACTTTATTGATAAATATGATTTCTTAACCTACTTTGTTAAGAGAAGGATTAATCATATTTTCATGGAAGCCTTTAAAAACGCAGAAGTTACGGAAAGTAACTTCTATGCCATGATATTTAAACAACTCATTAAAGAACTTGATGAAAGTATCTTACTTATCTTTAAACTACAAATGCAAGCAGACACGATATTGGAATTAGAGTCTATCAAGGAATTTGGCAAGAACATGTTAAGTACGATGGAATCAAATGATAGTATAAATAAAGGTGAAAAGTACTTAGAGTATAAGCGCTATATGATTATGAGTTTAACAATTAACTCAGTCAACTGGTATAAACAGAATAAACACAACATCAGCTATGAAGAAATCATGAGTTTTTACAATGATTTATTAAATGCCATTCAATAGTATTTCATAAGGGTATTGAATCCATATAATTGATAAAGTAATTAATTTATATAGAAATTTCAGTACTCCGCACAAAAAAAGAGATAGAGTAATTCCCTGGGAAATACCTACCTCTTTAAACTGAGTTATATCAAATATTACCTATAAATAAAGTAAGACGATGTTGCTTCGAAAATAACATCAAAAGAAATCGTTAGAGAAAGGTAGAAGAAAAATGAGATTACCATACCCTTGTGAGTTGAAAAATATAGTTTATTATGATAAAAAATCTGCTGAATGGAGGTTGCCTGATAATGCCACAGAATCTCAAAAACAGATATTTGAAGATTACAAAGAATTTTTGAAAGTGGGCAGTGAAGTAATAAATGATAAAGATGGAAATCCGTTATTTATTAGAGCATATTAGTTTTAATGGTATAAAAAACAAGTGGATGGGCTACACTTTAGATGACACTTTCTTAATAGACATACTATAATGTAAGAAAGCGAGGAACATAGTATGACTAGAAAAAGATATAGTGAGGATTTCAAGAAGCAAATCGTTGAGCTTTATAACAGCGGCAAGCCCGTCCTGAATATCGAGCGAGAGTACGACCTTCATGCATCTGTGATCTACGGATGGATTAAGCGCTACAACAAGAGTGGTTCATTTAAGGCATCTGAGAATAGAACTCCTGAAGAGAACCGACTCATTGAACTTGAGAAAGAAAACAGACAGCTAAAGATGGAAAATGATATTTTAAAGCAAGCGGCGCTGATTATG
>JAAYGI010000111.1 GCA_012727815.1 Erysipelothrix sp. | reverse complement strand
GGAAAAACGTAAAGGTGTAGAAGATTTTATTGAATTAAGCAAACGTATGGACTCTTCATATAAGTTTGTTCTTGTAGGGGTAAAACCAGAAGAGTTAGAACTATTGCCAGATACAGTCGAGGGTATTACCCGTACAAAAGATGTAAATGAACTGGCGGCATACTATTCAATTGCACACGCTTTTTTAAACCCTACCTATGAAGATAACTACCCTACTGTTAACTTAGAGTCTATATGTTGCAACACACCTGTTATCGCATACGATACGGGTGGAAACAAAGAAGTAGCAAGTGCACCTTACATGAATATCATCAAGCAAGGCGATATTGATGCAATGGAAGCAGCCATATACGAGGTAAGTGATAAGTTACCACTTATAGACACTTCAATATATGATAAAGAACATTTTATAGATGAAATGTTAAAACTATATTTTAAGTAATATAGAAGTTTGTAATGTATATTACAGATTGGAGCAAATATGCCAAAGAAAACAAAAGTAAAAGAAAATAACAAAAAGATTACCAGATTAATAGTTCCGGCTATTTTGATAGTATCAGCAATTACATTAATTTATTCAATCATAGACTTAAAGGTTCTGCCTTTAAAATATCTATTTCCTATTATTGTACTTATTACAGTAATAACATTACTAATGACTTTATGGCTTAATAAGTCTAAAGGAAAATTTAGTAAGGTAATTGGAGTACTACTCTCAATTGCAATGATAGTATCTATGACACAGATTTCAAAAATAGGAAATCTTATTGATAATGCAACAGGAGCAGATTCAAAGCTTCATACTATCAACGTAATTGTTATGAAAGATTCAAAATATGAGTCAATGAAAGATTTAAAAGATAGTTCAGCTACATTTGGAGCAAATCTTGAATCAGACAGCAAAAATATTAACAATGCAATCGATCAGATTAAAGCCAAAGAAAAGATTACTGTAGAAGCAGAATCTTATGATGACTACTTTGATCTTATAGAAGATTTATATGATGGTAAAATTGATGTTATCTTATTAAATAAAGCATTTGTCCCAATCGTTTCAGAATTCAAAAAAGATTTCGAAGAAGACACACGTGTCATTGGAACATATGAATATGCAGAAAAAATCATAAATGAAAAAGGACCAGTAGATGTTTCTAAAGATACATTTAGTATTTATGTTTCAGGAATTGATACTTATGGTTCAATCAGCTCTGTGTCAAGATCTGATGTTAATATGATAGTTACTGTTAACCCAGTAACAAACCAAATCCTATTAACATCAATTCCTCGTGACTATCATGTACGATTAAACATGAATGGTAAAAAAGATAAATTAACACATGCAGGACTATTTGGGGTCGATGAGTCAATGCGAACATTAGAAGACTTACTTAACGGTGAAGTTGATGGAGATGAAACAATCGATATTGACTACTTCCTAAGAGTGAACTTTTCTTCAGTTACAAAAATTGTAGATGCACTTGGTGGAGTAGCAGTTAATTCAAACTTTAATTTTACAGCTGGCGGTAAGCAATTTGTAAAAGGGCCAAATAAAGTAAATGGCCAAGAAGCACTTGCTTTTACAAGAGAAAGATATCAATTGCCAAATGGTGATAACGACAGAGTTAAGAACCAACAAGCATTAATAACAGGTGTACTTAATAAAATTATGTCACCTGCAATTATTACTAACTTTAATGGTTTCTTATCGTCAATTGATGGTGCATTCGAATTTTCAATGGATGACACTAACTTAAATAAGTTGCTTAAAAAGCAAATAGACTCGATGCCTAGTTGGGAAATTATTCCGATTCAACTACTTGGAACAGGAGCAAGAAGCACAACAACCTTTGCACAACCAGGTAGATCAACATATGTAACAGAACCGAATTATGAAAGTGTTCGTAAAGCTGCAGAGTTGATATTAAAAATGGAAAATAATGAAGTTATCACGCCAGTGAACTAAAAATTTTAAAAGTATTCCTTTATTATAGGAATTTCAGATAAACACAAGGAGGTATTAGATGTTCTATTTAGCATTTTTTGTTATTTACTTAATATACTTATTTAATAATAGACTTCCTAATAAACTGGGGTTCGCAATCCAAATGATTCCAATGCTACTCATAATCGTATTTAGGTTTGGCTATGGTGCCGACTATTTCTCATATGCACTTACATATGATTCTATAAGTGG
>JAAYGI010000011.1 GCA_012727815.1 Erysipelothrix sp. | reverse complement strand
TTAATTAAAACAGCTAGATCAAAATCCACTTTTTTTTCATCATTTTTCATAATTTCACCTTTATATTCTATTGTTCAAATCCCATTGTATCTTTAACAAAGTTTATACCTAACTCTAAAACAGTTCCTTTGGAATAAGTTTCTAAACTATCAATATCTTGACCTTCAACCCAAATATAGACTCTAGCTTCAGTTATAGCGTGTGGCACTTGCATAATTGGATCCTCAAAATTTGTTACTGTATTTTGCAAAGAAAAATAATCAGTAAGCAGGGGTATACCGGTTCCTTCATGACCACAAGTATGCTCAAGCCTTCTTCCTGAAGAAATCATCGCATATGTCGGAATTGTTTCTCCATCAACTAAAGTAATACCATAATTCTCAGCAGTCTCAATTGATTCTTCTGAATGTTTAGTTGAGAAAGGTTCATATATTACAGCGTGGCATTCATTGTTGCATTTCATATTTTGAATATCATCTACAGAACTATCTAATGGAACACTATTAATTTTTAAAATTCCTATTCTAATTGAATTCATAATCCCTTGCATTTGTTCTCTAACATCTTCTTCAGTATCTTTTGCAAAATCAATATATGTTGTTTCGTCAAAGTACAAATTATCAGGAAATGGTGATCCTGTCACATTTTTAAAAAATATATCAAAACTTACAAAAGAATTAGTCGGTTTAGGTCTATTTTCATTAGTTAAATTTGTATTTAATAATCTTTTTCCAGACCCGTTATCATTTCTTTCTCTTGTACGAACTAAATCACCTACATAAATAGAAAATTTATCATCATCTGGAGTTTTTATACCATTACTAGAAACTGGCCATAAACCATAGGACCACTGACTTGTATGGTTAGGATAAGTTTCTTTTAAATCAATAATAATACTATCCATTGATATCATAACCTCTTCAGAAAAAATTATTCCATCTAAAGATATTGATATCCCTGTGTTACTATCAACTCCAAGTTCAATAAATCTAATTTTAACATTAAGGGTTGAAGAAAACCAAGCATAAGTAGAAACACTTAATAATATAGCACTAAAAAATGCAATTACGATAAGTAATCTTTTGTTTTTTCTTTTTCTTACACGCATTTTACTATTTTTTGCTAAGGCTTTCTTTGACATACTTTACCCTTTCTTATAGATAAATTAAAGAGTAACCAACATGATTACTCTTTATATTTTCAATTAATATTAAATAATCGTCAGTTTAGTTATTTAATATATTATTTTTTCTAATTTTTTATGGTTGTTCAGTTGTTGATGTTGGCGTTGTTGTAGGCTGAGTTGTAGTTGGTAGACTTGGTCCATCATACTCAATATCATTACCAACGAATCTTTGTTTCGTAAACCCAAAGTTAACTGAGATATTTTTACCAATTGAAGCAAAGTCATAGTTATCTACGTCTTGTCCTTCAATATAGATATATACTCTTACTTTAGTAATACTATTTGGTGCTAATGTAAAGAATGTAGGTCTTTCTGTTCCAGTTAACATTTTATGAGTATCTGTGAAGTATGGGAAGTCATATAGAAATTTGTCTTCTCCTACTGTGTCAGTATAACCATTATATGCTGTTCCATCATAAACATCTACTCTGTCTGATGATGCAATAGCTTTAGCTACAGCATAAGTTGAATAAGCTGTTCCATTTTTAAATTCACCACAAGCTCCAGTATAAGAACCTGATAACGTTAAATCTGCATCTGTTCTTCCAACACAAGAAGTTGTATACCAATCTATTGCTCCTTTAACGTGTTTTGTATCATTTGGTTCCCAAATAGTTGAAGTTCTAGTACAAATTCCAGTTACATCTGTATCTGTTGAACATGATATACCAGTAATCTTAGCTACATCTTCTGTTTCGGTAGTAAGATCTGCCGTAACACGCCCAATTTGAGCAAATGCTACTCTTACTGAATTTTCAATACCAGTACCATCAACTCCTCCACTTTCAGCAACTCCAACTTGTGAATTTGTTGAAAGATAAATTGCTTCTTCATCTGATTCATTGTATTCAGCAATATACTGTGTTCCAGTATAGTTTTTAATAAATAAATCAAAAGCTACATAACCATTTACTTCTGAGCCAAGGTTTCCTTCTCCATCTAGCCCATTATTAACAAGACTTGCCATAAGTCTATATCCACCAGGTGTTGCTGTCAAAGATGCTTTTTCATAAAGCATTAATCTTGAAGAAGCTGAATCAATATCTCCTACTGAAGACATTGGTATTAATCCTCTTCCAGCCCACCAGTTAGTGTGATCTTCATATACAGTATCTACTGCATCGTTATAATTTTCAGCATTTATTGCTACAGTATAATCCCAATCTTTACCATTTAATGATAATTCAAGATCTTCAGTTGTTGCAATTTCTACATTAAATGGAGAAACGTTTACCGTACGCATACCAACAAACCATGCATAAGTGGAAACAGATAAGATTATTGCTGTTAATGATAATGCCACAATAAGATTTCTAATTCTCTTATTATGTCTATTTTTTATCTTTTTCATAATTACCTCTTTCTATGTTATTTAATTATTTCAGATTTAAAGTCTAAGTGAACTTTAAATTCTCCACCCAAAATGTTATCTGTACAATCTGGGTCACTACCTTCTAACCATAAAACTATTGTATATTTGTGTCTTTCTCCCGGAACAAAGTTCGGGACATGTTCACGCATAACTAAATTTTCTGATGTAAATGGAGTTGTAAATTCTTCTGG
>JAAYGI010000110.1 GCA_012727815.1 Erysipelothrix sp. | reverse complement strand
GTCTGACAATTGGAATAGACGCTACAGAGAAAATAACGAGAGATTAAAATCAGGAGATATTTATACTGTGGCAGAAGTAGTAAGAGACCTCGTTAGAAACGATAGAATCAAAAAGTTGTCTACTGGTGAAAAAAAGCTACTTAACAATGCTAAACAGATACTAAAAAGCGAAATCATTTTAGCTGGAGGAGACTCTTTAGAAGAAACTGCAAAGCTGGTGGAAGACGCAATTTAATAAAAAATAATATAACCCTATTGGTGGTTGACCTTGTATCACTAATAGGTTATATTATTTATTGACAACAAAATAGGAAGGAGGTGTATGAATGTTAAAAAAGATTCTAAGAATAGTTTTTACACTTATAGGATGCTTAGTGGGATTAGTTGTTTATTATTTATTAGCTAATTGGCTAAATATTTTAGTCGAAGGCAAAGAAGTATTTTCACAAGGTGAAAGTATCGGAGCCGCAGCAATTATTATATTTATATTTGGACTTATATTTTTTAGGCTGGCCCCGCTAATAAGTAGACAAGGTGCAAAGACTGCAGGCAATATTGGAGAGGATCTGAGAGAAGTATCTGCGAATGACATAATCGCAGGAGTAATCGGATTTATTACAGGGATTGTTATAGCACTTTTGATATCTATGATTTATAGAAATGTAATAGATGGAATTTGGTATGCACTTATAACAGTTGTTCTTTATGCCGTATTTGGATATCTAGGTATAGTAATAGCTACTACTAAGGGAAGAGAAATTATCGGTGATGCGCTAAGCGACGTATCTGGTAGACGAATACAAGGTGAAGGTTTAAGCCATGTTGGTAAAAACAGACAAGAAGGCTTTCCAAAGATATTAGATACTAGCGTAATAATAGATGGACGTATTGTAGAAATATTAAAAACAGGATTTTTGGAAGGGCCAATAGTTATTCCCGAATTTGTTCTTGTTGAACTTAGGCATATAGCAGACTCTTCTGATTCTTTAAAAAGAACCAGAGGAAGAAGAGGTCTTGACATATTAAAGAAAATCCAAACTGAATATGGCATAGATATTTACAATACAGATAAAGAGAAAGCAATAAAAGAAATTCCGGAAGTTGATATAAAGTTGCTTAAACTAGCTCAAATAATAGGTGGAAAAGTAGTTACAAACGATTTCAACCTAAACAAGGTAGCTGGAATTAATGAAATTCCAGTTCTTAATATTAATGAACTCGCAAATACTTTAAAACCTATAGTTTTACCAGGCGAAAGTATGATAGTAGATCTTGTTAAGGAAGGTAAAGACAGTAGTCAAGCAGTTGGATATTTAGATGACGGAACAATGATAGTAGTTGAAGATGGAAAAAGGAAAATCGGTCAAACTGCGGGTATTATGGTTACTAGTGTTTTTCAGACTTCAGCAGGTAGGATGATATTTGGAAAGTTGAAGCTGGATGAAAAATAAAGAAAAGGCTATTGCGGTTATAGTTGCAGGAGGCACCGGAACTAGAATGGGTAACAAAGTGCCAAAGCAGTTTTTACCATATAAAGGAAAAACTGTTTTAGAACATGCTATTATTCCATTTTTACAATCGGAAAAGGTTGATGGTGCAGTAGTTGTTATACCGGAGCAAAATAAAAAAGAATTTGATGTGATATTTGATAGGCTTAGTAGAATTTCTACTAAGCCTATCGGTGTAACTATCGGTGGTGAATCAAGACAACAATCAGTTAGAAACGGTCTTGAATATATAAGCAATATGGCAGAAGACACTGATGAATGGATAATTCTAATTCATGATGGAGCGAGACCAAATATTACAACAGATGTAATAGATAAAAATATAGAAGTTGCAAAAACACATAAAGCGGCAGTAACAGTCGTAGCAGCTACAGATACGATGAGGATTATTTCGCAGAAAAGCTTGAAATATATGGGAAATTGTCCTATACTTTCTAGTGAGACATTGCCTAGAGAACTTCTTTACAATGTCCAAACACCACAGACATTTAAGAAGAAAGTAATCGAAGAAGCATTGAATAACGCTGATGAAAAGGGCATAGTTGGAACAGATGATAGTATGCTTGTTGATATGGTAGGAGTTAATTCTGTTATGGTAAAAGGAAGACACGACAATATCAAGATAACCAGAAAAGAAGACTTGCCTTGCGAAATAAT
>JAAYGI010000109.1 GCA_012727815.1 Erysipelothrix sp. | reverse complement strand
GGCGTTTTAGATGTTGGGTTTGTTTGTGGTAAAAGTTTACTATTACTACCCTGAGAAACAATCGTGACATCATTAGAATTTATGTATAAGTGACTTTTAGCGTAGTTAACTTTTGTCCATAAAAGTGATAAGTCTTTTTTCCAAGTCAAAGGGTTTTTATTTGAATCAAGAACTGGATCAGATGTAAACTGGTACCAAGTATTACTTCCTTCTTTTATAGTATTTAAAATTGCAACTGTAATTCCGGAGTGTTTCACATTATATGGTGAACCTGAATTTGCACGTGCTTCTTTATAAACTTTACTTCCTGCTGTTTTAACAGTTCCCAGTGTATAACGTTTGTAATCCTTTTTTCCTGCCATTTTATCCATGTTGTAATAATGAGATGCTATTTTTTCACCCCAGTATGGATCTGATGCGTACTTAACGTTCATTCCTACTGCTTTATTACCTACAGATCCACCATTATATGTAGAGTACTTTGGATCTGTATCTAAATAGTTCCAGTTTAAGAATCGTGCATAGTGGTTGGCAATACCAATATCAGCACTTGCATATACATTTGCTGATCCTGGTGATGAGTCATACGCGGCATGACCAAAGAAGTTATTTCGGTTTTTAGCCATTCCAGATTGCCCCCACTGACTCTCATGGATTGCATTAGCAAAAGCAAGCCCGTGGTTACTACCATATAGGTTTGCATTATTTACAAAAAATTGCGAAGTTTGGTACAATCTTGATCTCATTTGAGTGTTATTATCAGTACCATTTTTAGTTAAGTATTTTTCCATATCTGCTGTAGTCAGTGTGCTTTGTGTTCTTGCAGGTAACCACTGAAAGTAGTTTATATATGGATTATTTGCATTAATTGAATTAGTTCTTGTTCCTGCATTATAGTTATTAATCATATTTCTGAATCCTGCTTCAGTAGGTTGATAAAAATACATACCATCAAAGGATATGTAATATTGATCGCCTGAAAAATAACTCGGTGCCTCGCCTTGATTGATTGCTGCATAGTTATTTTTTCCACCAACAGTATTAATATAATGTATTAAATCGCCTTCAGCATTACGTCTATAATAGTTATAATGACCTGATGGTACAAAGGGAGTGATATTCATCGTATTTTTATGAATCCAACCTGTCATACCGGAGATAGCAATTTTATAATAATCGCCTTTTTCACCTAAAATGGGTACCACACCTGATGAATTTGTGGTGGGTTCAATATATGTAAAAGCAGTTGCATCGCTATATTCTTTCCATATGTCTACTGTAGTACCTGATGTACCTTTTAAATGTCCCCAGAATAACCCTCCTGCTACATATGAAACGCTTTGCGGTGTATCTTCACTTATGGAATTTGCTCTGAATAAGCTTCTTTTTTGCGGATCTTTTTGATCATTTGTCTCAAAACTAGCTCCTTCTAGGTTTGGCATAATCTCCATCCCTTTTCCGATATCAATTATCTCTTCATTATTATCTATTACTTCTATATAATTAACTACTGTATCAGTATTTTCTGTTATTACTTCTTCTGAATTCTGAGCTAAAACAACAATAGGAGTGAGTAGGACTAAAACTAGAAGTATGCTACTTCTAATAATTTTAATATGATTTGTACATATTTTTTTGCGGTTAAATAATTTTTTTAGCATGTTTCGCTCCATTCCATTATTAATTATAACATTTCTTTATCTTATTTATAGTTTTTTTACTTAATTTTAATATTTAACTGTTATTGTCTCTTATATGTGGTATATTTATTCCTAGTGGAGGTTAATATATGACTAAAGAAAATTCAATGAAAACTTATGACCAACTCTCCTTTGGAGAAGAACTTGGTAACTCAATAACGCATGCTATTATGGCTTTCTCATTACTTTTAGCCATGCCTGTAGTCAGTATCTTTGGATATACTAAAGGTGGATATGTACTTGGTATTGGATATGGGATCTTTATGATTTCCTTATTTTTGATGTTTCTGTCATCAACCCTATATCATGCAATGACATTTGATTCAAAACATAAATATGTATTTAGAATACTTGATCATATCTTTATATATTTTGCAATTGCTGGTAGCTATACACCCATTTGCTTATATGTGATTGGCGGTCCTCTTGGATATACAGTCCTTGCAATTCAGTGGCTAATGGTTCTTTTTGGAATTTTATATAAGTCTATTGCACAAAATGCAGTTCCTAAATTATCTGTAACAATCTATCTTATTATGGGTTGGGCTGCAATCATTGTTATGCCACAACTTATCAGAAACTCAAGTCTTATGTTTGTAGGTTTAATTGCACTGGGTGGTGTCTTCTATAGTGCTGGAACTTACTTTTATTTACAAAAAGATAAACCTTATTTCCATATGATTTGGCATTTATTTATAAATGCTGCATCTGTTGCTCATTTTGTAGCAATTGTATTTTTTATTGGATAATTCGTAATACTGTAATCGTATCCGATTCTTCAATAAATAAAATACGCCATATACCGCTTTTAAAGACTTTAGCGCCCTTTATTAAAGTATCACTCTGATAGTGCTTGTTTTCAAAATAATCAAGCAAGATATGTACCTGAATGGGGTTTAAAGAAGATAAATCTTCTAAGACCTGTTCACTATAGTTAATTTTCATACTAAGCCCAACTTTTGTCTCAGTTCTAAACCAGAGATAAGCTTGGGTTTTTTTATATGTTTTTCATATGCTTCTTCATATGTATAAATATCTAATTCTCTATGAATCTCATTTAATGCACTTTCACGTAAAAATTCTGAGATACTTAATCCTTTTATCTCAGCAAAATTTCTTATGATTTTATTGTCTTTATCACTTAATCTTAGTGATACTGTGTGCTTTATACTCATGATTCACCTTCTATCAGATTACATCTAGTATAATTCATCTTGTAATACATGTCAACACAGATGTAATACATTGTATACATCGAGAACAAAAGAAAACCTGGGGGTTAGCCCAGGTTAAAGTGTAATGTTTCCATTCACAATTATTTCTATTTCTTTTCCGTCATGGGTAATACCCACAGCAGACATGTCACTTGAACCAAACATGAAATCTTCATGTAGGATTGAATTATTAGCATTGTGTGCTTTTAATTCATCACGTGTCATGGTTGTTCCACCTTTAACATTCATTGGATACGCCTCACCCAATGCCATATGGCAGGATGCATTCTCATCAAATAAAGTGTTGTAGAATAAGATATTTAGATCAGATATTGGAGATTTATGCGAGATAAGTGCAATCTCACCAATACGTGAACTTCCTTCATCTGTTTCTAAAAGTGATTTTAAAGTTTCTAATTCTTTTTCAGCATGATAGTTAACAACTTTACCATCTTTAAACTCTAAGTAAAACTCATCAATAAGTTTTCCATTATAGTTTAAAGGCTTTGTACTGTATACAATACCATTAACATTTTGATTGTCTGGCATTGTAAATGATTCTTCAGTTGGCATATTTGGATTGAATGTATATCCTTTTGCGGATGTTTCCATACCACCTGCCCAAACATGGTTTGGAGCAAGACCCACTTCAATGTCAGTACCCAAGCTATTTTTAAATCTAATAGATTTAAAGTTATATTCATTAAGTGCTGTATTTTGTCTTTTTAAAGTTTCGTTATGTTTATCCCATAGAAGAACAGGATCTGTAGTTTCATCAATTCTAACTGAATATAGAATGGCTTCTAAAAGTTTACTTTGAGCTGTTTCATCATCTAAATCCGGGAACACTACATTGGCCCATTCTTTAGTTGGAAGTGATACCAATGACCACTGTCCTTGATTTGACATCATATACTCTCTATAAGCTTTTAAAGCCTCACCTGAAGCTTTTGCTACTGCTGACATCTTAGAGTCATCAATTCCCGCCATGAGTCCTGGTGAGGGTGCATATACTGACAGAGAACAGAAATCCTCTGACATATATTCATCAAACTCATCAACACTCCATTTTGGTATGTGAGCTAAAGTTTCAAGTTCTTGATGTGTATAGTGTGATTTAGAGATATGATCATCTGAGAACTTAACAACTACTTTCTTTGCACCACGTGCATAAGCAGCTTCAGTTAACATACGACCAAACTCATAGTGTTCAGCTTTCATCCTTATTAGTAATGTTTGACCTTTTTGAACATTAACACCCGTGTTAATCGCAAGTGTTGCATATTTTTCAAGTAAGTTATTCATAGTTACCTCTCATTTGAGTAACATAGCATTGCTGCTCCTATTACTCCTGGTTCATCTAAACTTGCAATCTTAAATTTGGTGTCACGCATGGTTGGGTGCACCATTTCTTTGTATTTTTCAATAACTTTATCTAGGTATAGTTCACTTGATTTAGTAACACCACCACCGATAACAAAGACGTAAGGATCGGTAACATGTGCAATTATTGATAACATCATCGCAAAATCAACGATCATACTATCTATGATTTTAACTGCTTCAGGATGTCCATCTTGTGCAAGTTTAAATACATCGTATGCTGATGTTATATCTTTAGATATTGATTTTTGTGCTTGCTGGACAATCCCAGTACCTGATGCCCAGTTTTCAACTGCCCCTGCATTGAGGTGGTTTAGTTTCGGACGATCTCTGTCTACGATGATGTTTGCAACTTCACCTGCATAACCAACACGCCCTGAAACTACCTTACCATCAACAATCAATGCACCGCCAATACCAGTGGATTGTGTAATGTAGTAAACTACCTTTTCACCACCACCTGCACCAACAAGTGCTTCTGCAAGACCAGCAACGTTTGCATCATTATCTAGGTAAACTTTTAAGTTAAGTCTTTTTTCTAAATAATCTACAACCGGAAAAAATTGAAAGTCTTTAAGATTGGTTGCAATGGTAATACAACCCTTCTCTGCATCTACAGGTCCAGGAATACCTACACCTACTGATATCGCTTCATCCTTATCCTG
>JAAYGI010000108.1 GCA_012727815.1 Erysipelothrix sp. | reverse complement strand
TAAACATCATTAAATCACCCATTCTAACCATGTCTAATATTGCTAAGAATGTTACGATTAAATGATGCAAAGACTCTGAGGCCATTAAAAGGCCATCAAGTGTTACGTTTCTTTCATTTAAGAAATAAGACTTTAATGTAATCATGCGATCATCGACTGAGAGTTCTTTTGTTTCAATACTTACTGCATGTGGGTTTGAAAGACGATATCTTTCCATAACCTTATGCATAGCTTTCATTAAATCATAAGGTGAATGGTCATAACTGACATTTCTATCCACCTCTTTTTTAAGTTCACTGAATAAATTCATTGATACAGGACTTGTGAAATGAAGCATACGTTCATTAAATCTGTCTGCAAGCTCAATACTTGCTTCTTTGTATCTTTGATATTCAATCAAACGTCTTACAAGATCCGTTTCTTGATCTTCTAATTCATTAGCATCCAGTTCGCTTTTGTCTCTTGGTAAGAGTTTCTTACTTTTATATTCAATAAGACCTGCAAGTTCACTTATATATTCACTTGCTATCTCTAGTTTTTCTTGTTCTAAGGTATTGATAAATGCTATATATTGGTCAGCAAGTTCAACGATATTTAAGTCGAAAAGATCAAGTTTTTTATCCTTGATTAAAAATAACATCAGATCCAGTGGACCATTAAATTGTTCTAGTGTAATCTCAAATTGCATATCTTCTCTCCTAAAGAATTCTTATTATAGCACATCTTCAATTAATATAGGTTTATCTACTGTTTCTTTCGTAATTTCAAAACATGCTTTAAATTGATCGATGACTGAATCTTTTATTTCATTTGAACTTTGTAAAACGCCAAGCAACTGACCTTTTTTAACAAAGTCTCCAACCCTCTTATTTAATATGATTCCTGCCTTCATGTCAATGACATCATCTACGGTAGCACGTCCTGCACCTAAGTAAGATGAAACAAGTCCCATTTCAAGAGCTTTCATATCTTTAATATAACCATCTTCTTCTGCCACAACATTTACCTTGTATTTAGCATCAATAAAACTTCCTAAATTATCTAAGAAGTCCAATTGACCACCTTGAGCAAGAATCCACTTCTTAAAGACCTCGTAAGCTTTTCCTGATTTTAAGGCCTCTTGTGCCATTTTGTAGCCTTCTTCGTATGAAGTTGCTTGTCCTCCATGAAATAACATGTGACCTGATGCCACAAGACATATTTCATTTAAATCTTCTGGACCACTATTTTGTAGTGTTCTTACAGATTCATATACTTCCAGTGCATTTCCAACTGTTTCACCTAAAGGTTGGTTCATACTTGTTATCAGTGCAGTAACGTCCTTATTCAGCTTTTCACCGATTTGGATCATTGTTTCTGCCAATGCTTTTGCATCTGCAACTGTTTTCATAAATGCACCTTCACCAAATTTAACATCAAGTACAATTGCTTCTGCACCACCTGCTAGTTTTTTAGACATGATGGATGCTGCAATAAGTGGTAATGATTGTACCGTTCCTGTTACATCTCTAAGTGCATATAAGACCTTATCTGCATAAACAAGATTGTCAGTTTGTCCAACAATCGCTAAGTTAATATCATTTACTTGTTTAATAAAGGCATCTCTTGTTAAAGACACATTGAAACCTTCGATACTTTCAAGTTTATCAAGTGTTCCACCTGTATGTCCTAAACCACGTCCACTCATTTTAGCAACTTTACCGCCACATGCTGCAACGATGGGTCCAATAACCATAGATGTTTTGTCGCCCACACCCCCTGTTGAGTGTTTGTCGACTTTAATACCTTTAATCTCTGATAAATCTATCACTTCGCCTGATTTAACCATTGCATCTGTTAAATAAGCTGTTTCATCAAGGTCCATTCCTTTAATTGTAATCGCCATTAAAAGTGCTGAGCTTTGGTAATCAGGAATTGTTTTAGCAACAATACCATCTATCCAAAAGTTTATTTCTTCTTTACTCAATGCGTGGCCATCACGTTTTTTTTCAATTATATCTACAAATCTCATATTAGTCATCCTTTCTTGTATATGTAATACAGTCAAAAGTTTCAAATATTTCTTTTGATTCAATTTCAAAAACATTAGTATCTATTTCTGGGAAGAATGTATCCCCTACTACATCATTATCTTTAATGATGGATAGAACTATTTTATCTGCAAAAGGAAGTGCCATCTTATAGATTTCTCCTCCACCTGCAATAATGATTTCTTCTTTTGTATCTTTATTTTCTTGTAAAAATGCATTAAAGTCTGTGATGCTGTTTTCACCTTGTGGTGTTCTAGATACGATATACATATCACGGCCTATTAGTTTTTTAGGGAGTCCATTAAAGGTTTTTCTTCCCATAACAACTTTTTTACCCATAGTATAGTTCTTAAAGTGTTTTAAGTCCTCTGGTGCATGCCATGGCATTTTTCCATCTAATCCTATGGTTCTGTGTTTATTACACGCTACGACAAGTGTTAACATTAGACAGCCACCTTTCCTACAAGACGTGGATGTGGGTCATAGCCAACAATTTCAAAATCTTCAAACTTAAAGTCTTCTATGGATTTTTGTTCTCCATGAATCACTAATTTTGGTAGTGTTCTTGTTTCTCTTTCAAGTTGTGTATTAATAACATCAAAGTGATTGCTATAAATATGTGCATCACCCAGTGTATGTACAAACTCACCAACTTCAAGTCCTGTTACTTTCGCAATCATATGAACCATTAAAGCATAAGATGCTATATTAAATGGCACACCTAAAAATATATCCGCACTACGTTGGTAAAGCTGTAATGATAATTTACCATCTTGGCTAACATAAAACTGCATGAAAGCATGACATGGTGGTAAAGCCATTCCTGGTATTTCAGGTGGATTCCATGCACTAAGAATAATACGTCTAGATTCTGGATTATTTTTAATCTGATCAATAACAAGACTTAACTGGTCAACACCGTTAAAATCTCGCCACTGTTTTCCATAAACAGGACCTAAATCTCCAAACTCTTTTGCAAAGGCATCATCTTCTTTAATACGCTCTACAAATTCATCTAAACTTTCACCCTTGTATTGATCACTTTTAGTAAAAAGTTCATATGGCCATTCGTTCCAAATTCTTACATTGTTTTGAACCAACCACTGTATATTTGTATCACCACTAATAAACCAAAGTAATTCTTTGGCTAATGATGGAAAATGGACTCTTTTTGTTGTTAATAAAGGAAATCCTTCTTGTAGGTCAAAGCGCATTTGGTAACCAAAAACACTTCTTGTTCCTGTTTGAGTACGATCGTTTCGATCTTCCCCAACTGCTAATACATGTCTACATAAATCTAAATAAGTTTTCATATTATCACCTTCTTACATTATACACAATATTAGTCCTTAAGTGTATGTATTCTTGATTGTATTTATAATACAACAATTAATGATTAGGGCTCTGTTGTGTCAGAAAAAAAGATATGAATTTGATCATATCTTTCTTGTTTAATAATTTTCTAATTGTTGTACGTGTTCTGCTACTAGAACCAGTCTTGAATCTATAACTTGTAAGCGTCCCTTAATTCCAATTATAGAATTTAAAGGAACTGAATCTAGAAATTCACGGCGCATACCTTTCCATACAACAATCTCATATATTTCATAATCATCATTTTCAAGTGATGTCATGATATTGGCCTTGGATTTAATACGAATCTTTGCATTCAGGCTTGAATTTTTCGCTTTGAAATCTTCAGGTCCAGAATGAAATCTGCCCATTAGTTGAAAACTATTCATCTATATACCCTCCTGTACTTATAGATAAACCATCATTTACTTTAATCCTAACCATTAATCATTCTATTAAATGAAATATTAAAATCTTTTAAAATTTCTCTTGTTTCTAATATTTCTTCTAAACTAACATCTCTGATATTTTTTAAATATTCATAGTAATCTGTATTTTTAAAGTAAGATGTTAATACATTGATTGCATAACGATCATATTGACTTAATGATAATATGGTTTGTCCATAATATCTTTTCTTAATTTGATTGTAACATATTTCATCAACCTTTAACAGTTCAATTGTGCTTTTAATCACATTCTTGAACTCTTCGTGCTTTTGACCTTCATTAAAGAAGTAAATCACACCAAATCCATCTCTTAAATCCACATCATAACTAAAGTAATCATTAATAATTTCTTCATCAAGCCATGTTTGATAGGATTCATTAAACTCTGTAAAATTCAATGCCAATATTAATTTAATTTTAAAAGCATCAAACATTGGTGAGTTTCCATTATACTTAAACTTAAAACTTAGACTCATCTTGTCTAATTTAACAGGAAATACAATCTCATTGTTTTCCTTAACTACAGACAAGGGTTCTTCATCAAAGATATCTTCTACTTGAATAATTTCATTTGTAATCGAATGTTTCTCAATGTGTGCTTTAATTTTCTCTGGGTCATCACCACTTATAATTACCAGTCCCATCTTGTAAGGATTGTAATTTAGCGCATATGCAAGCTCTAAATCTTGAAGTGTTGTTGCATTAACAGATGCTTCTGTTCCACCAATATCATATTTTAATGGAAATTTGTGATATACATTCTCATATGTATTCATAAGCAGTTTCATGTCTGCCATCTTTTCATACATCTTTAACTCTTCAACAATAATTCCTTTTTCTTTCTCTACAGATGCTTCTGTAATATCAAATCTATTTACAAAATCAATCAGTAGAGATAGGGGTTCATAAAGTGATAGGTTTGTACTAAAATAGTAGACTGTTTGATCAAAGGATGTGAATGCATTTGCATTTGCACCATACTTTGAAAACTTAGATAAGATATCTTCTCCTGCATCATCAAAGAGCTTATGTTCTAAGAAGTGAGCCAAACCATGTTTATGTTCGACTATTTTCCCATCATACTTTTGTTTTTCATGAATTGAGCCGAAAGGTGTTCCAAGTGCTGCAACAGATCTATTGAAGCCTTTCTTATGAATCAATATTACATTTAATCCCTCTTTTGTCGTAAATGTATATGCCGATTCATTGAAATCGTTATTAATTTGATTCATTTTCTTCACCTCTATAAATAAATGTTAAATGATTTTTTATTTTATCTAAAACTTCTACAATTTCATCTTTAGTAACTTTCTTAAAGTAGTCAATTAAGTCTTCAGGTGTGTCATTTAAATTCAATCTTCTATTACGTGCACTGAATTCTAGTAATGATTTAGAAGCTTCTTTTGTACCACTTGTTCTATTGATAAGGTATTGAATTGTTCCTTCTAAGTCAAATTCCTTTGTTTTAATGATTTCAAACTGTTCTTCTATTAAGGTCTGTACTTTTTCTTCATTTTCTTTATTAACACTTGTACCAATGTAGAATAGACCGTCAAATATCAGTTGTGATGCATAGATTGAGTAGCAAAGACTGTTCTTTTCTCTAATGTTTTGAAACATTAATGAGTTAGAACTTTGCCCTAATACAGCCAACATTACAAGATATGGATAATATAATCTATCGGTTGGATTGATATCCACCTCATAGACTTGAATTATCTCTGATTGATTTCCTTCGTATACTTCAACAATCGTTTCATCTACAATTCTTGTTTTTGAAACAGCTGATTCTAAATTATCGCTGAATATTTGGTCAAATTTAAAATCTTCTTCTTGAATATCTCCAACTGCATAGAGTTCTTTAGGATAATCTGAAATACATTTTTCATGGAATGATTTCATATCTTCTAATGTGATCTTTTCTATATCCTCAAGATATCCATAAGGATTTACCCCAAATGTTTGATTTTTACCTGCTTGATTAAATGCCTCGAAAACAGCATATGTAGCTGGATCTTCAGACATTCTAAGTAATGTTTGTGAGACATTCTTTTTTGCTTCAGTAAGTGTCATCTCATCGATTAAAGGTCTATATAAGACTTCTTTTAAAACATCATAATATGCTTGATGTAATGCTTCTCCAACAAACCTGTTATTTATTCCAGTAACACTAATATCTAACGTTAGATACTTTCCTACTGTATATGTTCTTGTATTTAGTCTAATTCCATACAATGAATCTGTAAGACCGATCATTTTACTTTTACTTGGATATTTTTCCAATCTATCAGCAAAAAGGTCAGCCATAATATTAGCTTTTGTTACTGTTTCAATTTCTAAATCAATTAATATTCTTAAAGTCATAATAACTTCATTAAATTTCTTGTCTTTAATAAGGGTAATACCCTTTCCTTCAAATAATTCATAAGATTTATGCATTCAATAACCTCCGATTAGTTTTCTACTAGAACTTATTATACACTAATTGGCATATCTTATGGGACTTTGAATCTATTTCTAATAATATATACAATAGACTATATTCATAAGGGTTCTTCCTTATGTTATAATAGATTGAGAATGTTAACAAAATAAACAGGAGCGTGACTTATGATTTTATTAGATGATATAGTATTTCTTACAGATTTATATGAATTTTCTATGGCATATACTTATTTCAAAGAGAAAAAACACGAAGAAATAGTTTACTTCGATATGTTTGCAAGAAGAATACCCGATGCGGGTGGATATATGATATTCAATGGACTTACACGCCTTATTGAAGGTATCAAACATTTTAAATTCCAACAAAAACATATAGATTACCTATATGAATGTGGATTTAAAGATAAGGAATTCTTAGATTACTTATTAAATATGGATTTAAAACTTGACGTTTGGGCTGTTGAAGATGGTACTGTTGTTTTTGCAAATGAACCTTTGGTTACAGTACGTGGAACAGTAATAGAGGCACAGCTTATCGAAACAATGCTTCTATTAGCTATTAACTACCCTACACTTGTTGCTACTAAGGCAAGCCGTATCGTTACTGCAGCACGCGGTAGATCCGTACTTGAATTTGGTGCTCGTAGAGCTCATGGATTTGATGCTTCACTTGAAGGTGCACGTTCTGCAATTATTGCAGGTGCTGTTGGAACATCACATACACTAGCAGGACAAAAATATGGTGCATATGTTTCAGGAACAATGGCGCACTCATTTGTTCAACTCCATGATTCAGAAATTGAAGCTTTCGAAAGCTATGCGCGCATCAACCCAGAAAACACAATATTACTTGTCGATACATTCGATACTCTAGGGTCAGGTGTTCCAAATGCTATTAAAGTAGCAAAAGAAGTACTACACCCACTTGGACACCGTTTAAAAGCAATTAGACTGGATTCAGGAGACCTTTCATACCTTTCAAAAGAAGCACGTAAAATGCTTGATGCAGCAGGTCTTGAAGATTGTAAAATTATGGCATCAAACTCACTTGATGAATATATTATAGATGACCTAATCTACCAAGGAGCTCAAATCGACCAATTTGGTGTAGGCGAAAACTTAATCACTTCTAAATCAGAACCTGTTTTAGGTGGGGTTTATAAATTAACAGCGCAAGAAGTTAATGGAGAAATTGTTCCTAAAATTAAAATTAGTGATAACATAGAAAAAATAACAAACCCAGGTTATAAAAAGTTATACCGTTTCTATGACAATGATACTAACAAAGCACTTGCAGATTACATCGCACTTGCTGATGAAGTTATCCCTTTGGATGAGATTGAAATTTTCGATCCTGTTGCAACATGGAAACGTAAAACCTTAACAAACTATACAGTACGTGAACTTCAAGTTCCTATCTTTGTTAAAGGTGAATGTGTTTATACAGAGTCAGCTCTATTCGATATTGCAGTATATGCTGAAAAAGAAAGAGAAACATTCTGGGACGAAGTTAAAAGACTTCACTACCCACATAACTACTATGTAGACTTAAGTCAAAAACTTTATGATTTAAAACTATCTCTATTACATAGAGATGATGAATAATTAATCATTTAAACAATATATAAATAAAAGCGAACTATGCGATTCAATTGAATATAATAGTTCGCTTTTTTTGTACTTTAATATATTATTAATCCAGCAAAAAACCTCATCAGGAAACGACCCTTTATAAGTATCGATCCAATGAGGTTTTGTTTAAATCTATGTTTCATTTATATTATAACGAAGTAAGGCTGTCATTTTCTCAGGTCCCAATCTATGGTCTTGATGTAATAGATACACATCGCCACCTGATTCCATAACATCATAGAATATTCTATTTACTTCATAATCATGAGCATCCAGTCTTTCTATATTAACAAGCAGTGTATGAATGCTGCCATGGGTAGATTGTTCCTTTATCTGTGCTTCATCTTGAAGTATACGATTACTATCTTTGTATCTTTCTAAGTTATCGAAAACTTTCGCTACTGTTCTTTCATTAATTGCATTTGCCGATTCTTCAGTTTCTTTTTGCAAATGACTCATTCTGAAATCTTCAGGTGATGCAAGTATCCCTAGATTTTTATCAAGATTGATTAGTTTCGATATGTCAAAGAATATAGAACGGTTTTCTGGAAGTGTAAACAGAATAATTGGAATATTTTCACTAAATACACCACTTATTTTTGCGAATCGTTCTACGGCATAGAAGTAGTTTTGTCTGTCAACTGCACGTTCATCACGCGTTGATCCGACACCACCATAATATCCTCTGTTAACTCCGACAAACATTCTGGTTGCTCCGTGTGCAAAACCTGCCCCTTCCTTCTCCTGCCCAATTGCTATTTCTAGTGTTGTTGGTGCATCTTCTGGAAGTTCTATTTCTGCTAATTTATTATTGGAATATTCATATATTCTGAATGAATCTCTATTTAATGCCAAAACATAAAAGTGGGTTAAGAGTTGCAAATCATGCATTAAAGGTATGATATAAGGGATTGAATCAACATATGCATGTGCTTCAACATTAATACCAAGTTTTAATACTTTCTGTCTTTTACCATTGGTTATAAACAATAAAGCATCCGAATCACTTCTCCATAAATCATGATCATTATAGACTGACTCCATTGCTTTTTCATATGGTTTAAAATCATGCTCTGGATATTTTTTCTCAAACTCTATTTTTGCATCTTTCATTAAGTTTTTAAAGTAGAGTTTGTTTGTAAGCGAGTGTTTCACTTCAAAACTTGAAGGCTGAACAATCGTGATAAAAGGACCTTCTTCATTTAACCATGAAACTGTATTGTATAGTGTTTTCTTCATAAGATACCTCCTTAGGACAATTATACCACCAAGAAAGCGCATTCACCTTGTAGACGCATTTAAAATAAAAAATATGTTTTGATATTATAAACTAATATCAAAACATATCTTTGTTGATTTTATACGCCACCTAAATATATTTCTTTAACACGATCAGATTGTCTAATCTCATTTGCAGGTCCTTCCATTTTAATGGAACCTCCTTCAATGATGTAGGCATAATCTGCAATCTCTAGAGCTTTATGTGCGTTTTGCTCAATAAGTAGGATTGTCATCCCTTCTCTATTGGTTTCTTGAATAATTTCAAATATTTGCTTAACGATTAAAGGTGCTAAGCCCATGCTAGGCTCATCTAAGAGTAAGAGTTTCGGCTTAGAAAGCAGTGCACGTGATATGGCCAACATTTGTTGCTCACCACCACTTAATGTATCTGCATTTTGATTTTTTCTAACACCTAATATTTCAAACCTTTTATAAATATTTTCAATATCTTTGTGTAATTCTGTTCTATCTTTACGTGTGTAAGCACCCAGCATTAGATTCTCTTCAACACTCATTCCAGAGAATATACGACGTCCTTCAGGTACATGAATGATTCCCTTTTTAACGATATTTTGAGGAACTAAACCTCCTATATTCTCATCTTTAAAAAGTATTTCTCCTGCCTTTGGCTTTAAGAGTCCTGATATTGTTTTTAGAAGTGTGCTTTTACCTGCTCCATTTGCTCCAATTAATGTAATGATATCTCCATCAGTAACATCAATAGATATATCTTTCAGTGCTTTAATTTCACCGTAGTTAACACTTAAATTATTTATCTTTAACATTACGCATCATCTCCTGTTCCAAGATAAGCCTCAATAACAAGTGGATTCTCTTTTATCTCTGCTGGATTTCCTGATGCAATAAGCTGACCATAGTTTAATACATAAATATGATCACATACAGTCATTACAAGATTCATATCATGTTCAATTAAGACTATTGTTAAGTCAAACTTCTCATGGATTAAGTCAATAAATGAAATTAGATCCGCTGTCTCTTGTGGATTCATACCAGCTGCTGGTTCATCCAAAAACAATGTCTTAGCACCTGTTGCTAAGGCGCGTGCTATCTCAAGTCTTCTTTGATCTCCATATGATAAAGAACCCGCCATCCATTCAGCCTTCTCACTTAAATCTGTAATATCTAAGTATTGATGTGCTTTTTCATGAATAATTCTTTCTTCACGATAATAGTTTTTCGTTCTAAATACTGCATCAAAATGGCTATACTTCGTATTATAATCCATTGCTATTTTAATATTATCTAAAAGTGACTGTTCTTTAAAGAGTCTAATATTTTGAAAAGTTCTTGCAAAACCCAATGCAGTAATTTTATCTACTCTTTGTTTTTGAAGTTGGATAATTTTTCCATCTGCATCTTTGTACTCGATACTACCTTCAGTAGGAACATAGAAACCGGTTAAACAGTTAAAAAATGTTGTTTTTCCAGCCCCATTGGGACCGATAATTCCTACTTTTTGACCTTTTTCAATTGTGAGACTGACATCAGATATTGCGAGTACTCCGCCAAATCTTTGCGTCATGTTTTTTACACTAAGTAGTGACATTTTTCTTACCTCGCTTCCATATTCTTCTGAAACTTAATTCTTCTTTTCCTAAAAAACCACCCGGTTTAAATATCATCATTACTATAAGTAATATAGAGTAAATAATAATACGTTCTTCCGCAAAGTTTTGGAACACTAGATTGATTAAACCAATTACAGATGCTGATAAAACTGTACCTGTAAAACTTCCTAAACCACCCAATACAACAATAACAAGAATATCAACAGACATATTAAAGTTGAATAATCCCGGTTGAATAATTGTGAAATAAGATGCATATATTGCCCCTGCTACTGATGCCATTAAAGCACCAATTAGAAAAGCAGATACTTTCTTATTTGTAATATTGATCCCCATTGCTGATGAAGCTATTTCATCTTCTAGGATACCATTCCATGATCTACCAAATCTAGAATTTCTAAGCATTGATAAGATTGCCAATGTAATAATTGTAAATACATAGATCATATTAAATGTTGGAATTCTCTCAATATTACTTATACCAACCGCACCTCCGGTTAAATCTCCCAGGTTTGTAATGGTTATACGAATAATTTCAGCGACTCCAAGAGTTGCAATTGCTAGGTAGTCCCCTTTTAATCGCAGTGTTGGAATAGCTACAATAAGAGATACTATAGTTGTTACAATCAACCCCAAACCAATTCCTAAAGCAAATCCTAGATATCCAGGAATATTTCTCAAGACAATAGCAACACAATATGCACCAATTGACATAAAACCTGCATGTCCTAAAGAAAACTGTCCTGCAACTCCTAAAATTAAGTTTAAAGAAGCCGCTAGCATGATATTGATAAGAATTGATATAATCGCGATTTCATGAGATTTTCTTAAGATTCTAGCACCAAATAGATAATTGAATATTAATAAACCGACAAGTGCCAGGATAATCCAGGAAAATGTTGCTTTATTAAATCGTTCATTAACTTTCTTTTTCATACTTTTTGACCACCTTTCTTACCAAGTAAACCCGTAGGTTTAACAATAAGAATTATGATAAGTACCACATACACTACTGCTTCACGCCACATAGAGAAACTTGTAACTGCAATTAGCGTTTCTAATCCACCTATAATAAAGCCTCCCAGTACCGCACCATTTAAAAGTCCAATACCTCCAAATACTGCCGCAATGAATGCTTTCAGTCCACGTGCTACTCCCATTAATGGTGTTATATTACTATAGTAATTGGCTACAAGTGTTCCAGCAGCTGCCGCCAATACACTTCCTAAAACAAATGTAATTGTAATTGTTTTGTTAACATCAATTCCCATAAGTGAAGCTGCTTCTGCATCTGTTGATACAGCACGCATCGCTCTACCAAAGTCTGTTCTAAAGACTATATACTGTAATAATACTAACAGTACAATTGTTACTAGAAAGATAACAATTTGATTACCACTGATTGTTACACCACCCAGTTGAATGGGTTTAAGGAGTTGAACAGATGGTAATGCGATAATGTCTGCTCCAAAATAACGCATAATTAAATTTTGAAGTAACATTGATACACCAATTGCTGTAATCAATGCGCTAACTCTATTTGAATTTCTTAATGGTCTGTATGCAATTCTTTCAATTAGATACCCAACCACTGCAGCTACCGCCATAGAAAACAGTAGTGCGGCTAAAAAAGGCAACTTTAGCTTAACTGTTCCAACATATGACATATATGCTCCCAGCATAAAAATTTCACCATGGGCGAAATTAATGAGCTTCATAATACCATAAATCATTGTATAACCTAATGCGATCAACGCATAGATACTGCCAATGGTTAGTCCGTTTAATATTTGTTGTACAATCTGGTCCATGTTTTCTCCTCTTCCATTTTTAGATAAAATAGGGCGAGTATCCCTCGCCCTGTTACTTTTATGGGTTAACGATAGTAGCGTTTACTTCTACACCGTCTTTTAGTTCAACTACGTATGTAGCTTTCTTAGCATTGTGCATATCATCAATTGAGATAACACCTGTTACTGCTTCAAAATCTACTGTATTTTTAATTGCGTCATTAACTTTTTTAGGATCCGTTGAATCCGCACGTTCTAATGCTTCTAAGACTAGGTTTGTTGCATCAAACGCTAGAGCAGCAAATCCATTTGGTTTCTTACCATATTCTTTTTCGAATGCTTCAACAAATGCTGTATGGACATCTGAATCAATTAATGTTGAATAGTGGTTTGTGTAGTATACATTATTCAATGCTGGTGCACTTGCCAAATCAATAAATTCTGAACTGTCATAACCATCTACACCAAGTACTGGTAGGTTAACACCTAATTCATGTGCTTGTTTTAGAAGTGGTCCTACCTCTGAGTAGTAACCTGGGATGAATAGTGCTTCAACATCAGCGTTTGCTTTTACTTTAGTTAATAGTGCTGAGAAGTCTGAGTCACCTTCTGTATAGTACTCTTCAACTACAACTTCAACACCCGCAGCTTCTACAACTTTGATATATTCTTTAGATAGACCTGCAGCATACTCACTTGAACTATCTCCAATTACTCCAACTTTTTTGAATCCTTTATCGACTGTAAAGTTAGCCATTGTAATTGCCTGGAATGAATCTGAATAACAAACACGATAACCATAAGGGTAAGCTTTTTTACCATCATTTGTTACAAGGTCAGCTGTTGCTGATGGAGACACTGTTGGAACTTCCATTTCACCAGAAGCTTTAATAGCTTGTGAAGAAGTACCAGAAATTGTGGCACCAATAATAGCAAACACACCATCTTCGGCAAGTTTAGTTTGCGCTCGGTATGATTCTTGAGGGTCAGATTTACCATCGAGTGTTAAGAGTTCAACACTTTCCCCTTTAAAACCACCTTTTTCATTATATAGTTTTACAGCCAACTTAGTACCTTCAAGTTCTGCCTGACCATACTGTGCGCCACCACCTGTGAGGTCATAGTTAACTCCTAATAATACTTTGTCACTGTCTTTACCGCCTGATGCACTACAAGCTGTTAAACTCAGTGCAACAAGTGCCATTATTGAATACTTAACAAATTTCTTCATAATCATTCTCCTTTATGCTTGTAATGATAATAACACCTTCTGCAAATCTTTACAAGCATTTGCTGTAAATTCTATCATTTTCTTTCATCTTGTTTCTGAAATAAGTGAAATGGTTTCATTCATGGTGTGCATTTTGTATAAAAACTCACATGTTTAACACTTGTATACACTGTCATTGGTGGTATAATAAGGGTAGAAACAAGGAGGAATTAATTATGATTGAAAATTATCTTAATCAGTTTGTTGGAACACTTGGTGTACTTTATACTAAGTTACACCAGTACCATTGGTATGTTGAAGGGGAAACCTTCTTTACACTACATGAATTATTTGAGGACTATTATGATGAAGTTGATGGCTACTTCGATGAATTTGCTGAAAGAATGCTAGCATTGGAATTAAGTCCTGTATCTACATTACAAGAATTCTTAGACAATTCATGGATTAAAGAACATCCTTACAAAGAAAAAATGGATCATAAAGCAATGGTTCAATCCGTTAAAAATGATTTCACCATTATCATTGGTAAATTAGAACAAGGTATTAAGCTTACGGACGAGCAAGAAGACTACGTCACAAATGACATGTTAATTGCTACAAAGCAAAACTTTGAAAAACATACATGGATGTTACGCGCATTCCTTAGATAATATATCAAAAGCTTGTAATTTATTTACAAGCTTTTCTTACGCCTTAAAATACACTTCCAAATAAAAAAAGCATTGAATATGATTTTCAATTAAGAGAATCACCTTTCAATGCTTTTTAATATGTATCATGCGTCTATCAATTAATAGCTAGATACATGATTTATAAACTATTTAATGTTATATACTTTTCTTTCAATCTCATCTAGGATCAATTCAATAAATGCTTGGATTGATACTGAGTGTTGTGATTGTTGACCATAACGTCTGATGTTAACAGTTCTTGCTTCTACTTCTTTATCACCAATAATTAATTGCATTGGTACTTTATTCTTTTGAGCTTCACGTAATCTGTAACCAAGTTTCTCATTACGTCCATCAACTTTAACTCTAATTCCCTCTTTTTCAAGTAGGCTTGCGACTTCATTACTGTAGTCTAGGTGGAATTCTGAGTTAACTGGAATAATTGTTACTTGGTTTGGTGACATCCATAATGGGAAAGCACCTGCGAAGTGTTCAATAAGTACACCAATGAATCTTTCTACAGATCCAAAGATAACACGGTGTAATAATACCGGTTGAACTCTTGAACCATGCTCATCAACATATGATAGGTCGAATCTATCTGGTAAGTTCATATCTAATTGAACTGTACCACATTGCCAAGTTCTATTTAGTGAGTCTCTTACAACAAAGTCTAGTTTAGGACCATAGAATGCGCCATCTCCTTCATTGATAACAAATTCTTTACCAGCTTTTATACATGCATTTTTTAATGCAAGCTCTGATTTATCCCATACTTCAACTGAACCAATATAATCTTTTTCTGGTCTTGTTGAAAGTTCAATTGAATATGTTAGACCAAATACAGAATATACTTCATCTAAGAAATCGATAATTTCAATAACTTCAGCTTCTATTTGATCTTGTGTTACATAGATATGTGCATCATCTTGTGTAAATGCACGTACTCTAAATAAACCATTTAAAGCACCACTTGCTTCATGACGGTGAACATGACCCAATTCAGCCATTCTTAATGGTAAGTCTCGGTATGAGTATAAACCATTTTTATAGATTAAAATACTTCCTGGACAGTTCATTGGTTTGATTGCAAATTTTTTATCATCAATTTCTGAGATATACATATTGTCTTTATAGTTACCCCAGTGTCCTGATACTTCCCATAAATCTTTACTTAGCATTGTTGGTGTTTCAATAAAGTCATATCCTCTACGAACATGAACCTTTCTCCAGTAATCTAATAATAGATTCTTAAGTGTTACACCGTCTGCTAACCAGAATGGAAATCCTTGACCATATTCACTAAACATGAATAAGCCCAGTTCTCTACCTAATTTCTTATGGTCACGTGCTTTAGCAGCTTCTAACCAGTCAAGGTATGCTTGAAGTTCTTCTTCTGTATCAAAACTGATTCCATAAACTCTTTGTAGCATTTTATTGCTTGCATCTGCTTTCCAGTATGCACCGGATACTTTTAATAATTTAAAATGTTTAATCTCTTTAGTAGATGCAACATGGGGTCCACGACATAAATCGACAAACTCACCTTGACGGTATGCTGTGATTTCTACGTTTTCACCTGTTAAGTTATTGTTAATAAGATCTAACTTATAAGGATCATCCGCAAACATTTCTAATGCTTGATCTAATGTTAATTCTTCCTTAACAATATACTTTGCTTCTTTAGAGATTTTTTTCATTTCTCTTTCAATCTTTACAAAATCTTCTTCTGTAAGTACTGCTCCATCTAAATCAATGTCATAGTAAAAACCGTCTTCAATAACAGGTCCTACCCAAAACTTAGCCTGTGGATACAAACGTTTGATTGCTTGTGCCATAACATGGGCTGTTGAGTGATTTAAAACACTGAGTCTTTCATCTTCTTTAATATTTAACATATACTTCACCTCTTTGCATAAAAAAATACCCCGATCATCTAAGGACGAATCATCGCGGTACCACCTTAGTTCACAATTGTGTGCACTTAATTATCCTGTAACGCTGGACTCGCGAAGTTTTTTCGAAAACTCACTCCAAGGTTGTAACTATATAGCATCTACGAGAAGTTTTCACCAAGCACTTCACTCTCTATTTCGATATTATATAATCGTGTCCTTATCATCGTTTATAAGTCAATTATACACCAGGTCATAAATAAATCAAGCATTCTCTTTTATGAATTGATATTTAATGTTGTGTGTATCTATACTTTCAATTTGGATAAAAGTTTCTTATTGAAATTAAAACACATGCCAGGATACAGGCATGTGTTTTACACTTAATTATTTATCATTTTCTCTAATTGTATTTAATATTTCTAATTCTTCTTTAGTAAGTACTCGGTTTTTTAGTAAGTCTGGTCTGTGTTTGTATGTTTTCTCAAGTGAAGATTCTAATCTATACTTTCTAACATTCTCATGATGTCCACTAAATAAGACTTCAGGAACTTCTTTACCTTCAAAAATTCTTGGTCTTGTGTAGTGTGCATATTCTAAAAGTCCATTACTAAAGGAATCATCTTCATGAGATTCTTTAGTAATAACACCCTCTACAAGTCTAATGACAGCATCAGAGATAACCATAGCAGCAAGTTCACCACCTGTTAAGACAAAGTCACCCAGTGATACTTCTAAGTCCACATAGTCTCTAATACGTTCATCAAAACCTTCATAATGTCCACATACAAGGACTAGGTGTTTTGTATTGAGTGATAAGTCATATGCTGTTTCTTGATTAAAAGTTTTTCCTTGAGGTGTCATCATAACCACAAGAGAATCCTCTGTTCTTACACTTTTAATAGCATCAACTACAGGTTGACATAAAAGCACTAAACCTGCGCCACCACCATAAGGATAGTCATCCACACGATTATGTTTATCTTCTGTGAAGGATCTCATATCGATTACTTCAACTTCAACAAGTTCTTTTAGGATTGCTTTATTAATGATAGAAGTTTCTATAAAGCCGTTAAACATTTCAGGAAAAAGGCTTAATATTGTAATTTTCAATATAATCCCTCCATAAAATTGATGGTGATAGTTTTAGTATCCATGGATACATCTTTAATAAATGGATCAACAAAAGGAATCAATTTATCTTCATCATCAGATTTTACTCTCAGTACAGGGTGTGCTGGAAGATCCATAACCTCTGTAACTTTACCTAGATTGATATCATCACAAATAACATCACACCCAACTAAATCTACAAAGTAATACTCACCCTCATCCAGCTCATGCATTGCATCACGCTCTATTTGAATGATAGCTCTGTGAAAAAATTCAACATCATTTAATGAATCTAAACCAACAAATTTTACGAGAAGTGAGCCTTGATGATGTCTTAAAGATTCTATCTTATATGTGTTGGTTACATCATTTAATACAAGTTCAATTGTATTTCCTACTTTATATCGGTCTTCTGCAAAATCAGTAGTGGGTTTAATTTTTACTTCCCCTCGTATACCGAAAGGTTTTTGTACTATACCTATTTTAATTTTCATAAATTCACCTTCTCTTTAAAAAAAGGATGCTAAAGCATCCTAGTATGATTCAAAATTTATTGATATCTTCTTATTAAGAACACGTGAACCAACCATCATTACTTGACGAATCGCTTGCGCCATTGTCCCTTGACGGCCAATTAAACGTGCAATATCAGAATTATCAGCATAAACATTAAGAATGATTTCTTTTTCATTTAAGCTTTCTAATTGCTGAACCTTTAAACTTGCTTGGTTTTCAACCATAGGAAGTACTAAATCGTATAGAATATTTTCAATATCTTTCATATCTTATTTATTCGACTTTGCTTCGTGGAAACGTGTCATAATACCTTCATTTGATAGAAGTGTACGAACTGTTTCTGATGGTTGAGCACCAACAGTTAACCATTTCATAGCTAATTCTTCATTTACTTCAACTTTTGATGTTAATGGATTGTAGTTACCAATAATTTCGATGAAACGTCCATCTCTAGGTGCGCGTGAGTCCGCTGCTACAATACGGTAGAAAGGACTTTTTTTAGTACCCATTCTTCTTAAACGTAATTTTACTGCCATTTGATTTCCTCCTTTAATTTCTTGATTGCTAGATAATTATAACATAATGAATATAGGTGTCAAGGCTTTCTACTTAACAGACATTTTTTTATAATATATCTATTACTTTTTATTTAGAATATTAATGATATCTAAGCAGATTTGTTCACTATCAATTGCTCTGTTTTCTCTGTACTTGTTTTTATTTGATTGTTCAAAGAATGTATTCAAAGTATTTTCAAATCCTCTGATTTGAGAATCACTCAGTCTTTCATTTATCTTTCTGTAGCTTGTCTTATTATCTTTCATTACTTTTAAGACACGCATGTCTGTTATTTCAATGATCTGGTCTTTTGCATGAATCGTTATTTTTTCATAGTCATTACCAGAGCCACGCGTTGTAAAGAGTGTATTAATTTGTGTATCACTGCTTAAATCTACATGAAGTGATGTTAGTTCATTCTTTTTAGTTTTACCCAATACGACTTGGCGTAACTGTAGTTCATTTGTGTTGAGATCCATAACTGTATCTATTAAATGAATAAAATCGTCAATAATAGCATCTTCATAGGATTCTTTCTGTGAAACACCACTACGGTGTTTCTCATAATAGAGTTTAACAGGTTTGAGATCCATTTCTTGAAGCTCTAGATATAATGGTGCGTATCTGCGGTTGTATCCTACAAAAAGCAGCGTGTTATTTTCTTTTGCTAATGATATGAGTGTGTTTGATTGTGCTATATCATCTGTTAAAGGTTTATCTACATAAACTGGTATTCTTTTTTCAAGTGCTTTATAAACAAGTTCATAGTGACTCTTTGTTGCACTATGGACCATTAAACAATCTATCTTATCAAGCATTTGATCAAAGTCATGCTCTATCTCAAGATTATATTTTTCAAGATCAGCTTTTAATTTTTCTGGTTTACGACCATAAACATGAATTTTTCTAATTTCTTTGTTTTCTAAATACAAAGGTAAATATACACGTTTTCCAATTGATCCTAGTCCTACAATTCCTATCTTCATAATAGCCTCTTTTCTATAGCTTATTCTATATGTTATTTCTATAACTACATTATAACACTAGTTCTTGTCATCATATAAATTCAATACACTCAATTATTTAAATAATTAGAAATCATCACCTAACATAAATAATTTTATACATGCAAAAGCCCCAAACATTTGCTTGGGGCTATATGATTTTTCTATATGTGTTTTCTCTTATAATCTAGTATGACACTTTTTCCAAAGTTAGAACCATCTAGTCTTGAGATAGGATTAAGTTTCTCTCTTAATATATATTCTTTCTCTTCATCAAATATATCTTTATTGATAGACATCGATTGAATACGTAATAAGACAATATTTACCTCTATCTCATCTGAATCTCTATAGGGCATGTCTTTATCAAACTCTAAGAGTACTTCCATATTAATGGATGCTTCTTTAATCTTTGGTGTTTCAATAGTTTTACTGGCTTCAAGTGATAAATTATTTATAAGTACTTCACTCTCATTATAATCAAGTGATTTAGATGTTTCATCAAGAACTTCCAATAATGATAAGTCTGCAATATTTACAACCGCTTCCTTTGTCCGCATTATATTTCTATAAGTATCTTTATGGCCATCTTTTGGCTTCATAAAAGATACTACTAGAAGTGAAGTAGATAAGATCGCAAAGTAACTGAATGGCGCCAGATTTACAGTCCCATTTTCATTCAATGTGCTGATCCAGGCTATAGGCCTTGGTATAACACTTGAATTACTCAGTTTCTTTTGTAGTTTGCTTGTTATTTCATTGAAATTAAAATCTAGTTTAGACATAGAAGTCACCTACTCACAATCTTCGCAATTTAATTGAGACTCTGCATGTTTTCCTACTCTTTTTAGAAGTGTAGTCAGGGTCTCTTGTTCTTCATCTGACAGAACACTGAATATATTTTCCATATACTCAAAGTGTTGAGCATAGATTTCATCAAATACTCTTTGCCCTTCTTTAGTTAAAGAAACAATTTGACGACGTCTGTCGTTTTCATCTTTTCTTCGACTTAAATATCCTTTTTCTTCTAAGATATCCAGTACATAAGTAAGACTGCTGTTTGGTATTAAAATCTTTCCAGCTAATTCTTGTGTGACAAGTTCTTTTTTCGTACTTAAAGCCTCCATAACTGTAAATTCATTCACAGTTAAAACACTGTCTTTTAATGATACTTTAACATTATAAACAAGACTTTGTTGTGCTTTAAATAATACTATTAGTGGTTTTAATTTTAATTCCATACAATCTCTCCTATACTACATTTTGTAGTTTAACTTTTAAGTCATATAATTTCGAGGATTCATCTTTGCTTAAACCTTTTACCTTTTCAAGTGTTTTTAGTGCTAATATCTCTTTTATTATCGCTTGTCTTTTTCTAATCAGATTAAATTCATAACGATTTCTATAACCATAACCTTCAAGTTTATCAACTTCTCTTACCTCTATTGGCATCAAAGTATCCATAACTTCTTGTGACACCGCTTTAAAGTGTTCTGGTATGATTAAATGTCCCCCTAATGACTCAATACTCTCATCAACCATTAAACCGGGTGAGAGCGTTGCTAACTCTATAAGGATACCACCTTTATCTCTAAAGTAAATAGATTTAAAATAATTTCGGTCTTTTACTTCAGTCGGTAAATAACCCGCATCTCTAATTTTATCAACCCATTGATCAATCTCATCATCTTGTACTCCAAAAGCTATATGGTGAACAGTACCAACTCCTTGTCTTCCCTGTTCTTCTTTTGTTTTAGATAATTCGATTGTATTTCCAAACCCACTTTGTGTTTGTAATTGATAAAATGAGTCATCCTCATCTATAACATTAAATCCCAGTATATCTGTGAGTAATGTTAATGTTGATGATGGAATACGAGAGTATAATACTGCTGTATCAATACCTTTTATTGCATGCTTAGTGTCAATACCATTAAATTCCCATTGATTCTCAATACTATTTGGTGTTTCAACAAGTTCTACTTCAAGTCCATCTAAGTCTTTGAAATAAATTCTATCTTTGTTGAATCTTTTAGTTGTACTTGTATCAATATTAAATGATGCCAGTCTATCTTTCCAAAATGTAAGTGTTCCTGGATTTACACCCAGTGATGTAATACCAACATACCCTGATCCATTTTTTCCATTAACGGCATCATTCCATGGGAATGTAGTTAAGATAGGGGTGTTGGCATCTTCATTACCAAAGTAAAAATGGTAGGTACTTGAATCATCGTAGTTTAGTGTTTGCTTTACAAGTCGCATCCCTAAAACTGATGCATAAAAATCTATATTCTTTTGTGCATGCCCTACTATTGATGATATATGATGAATTCCTGTTACTTTTAACATACTGCCTCCTTAAATTAACTACATACTAGTTTAAATTAATGAATTATTTTGCTTAATATATTTTATATTATCTAATTGTTTTGAATGCTTTTGACCATGATAGTAATTGGTTTAACATCATTTCAGCATTTACTTTGTGGTAGTCATTTGGTACGAATACTGACATGTTTTCAAAGTCTGTCATTAATGAGAAGTTAACCATTGTTCTAACATCAGCCATTTCTTGCTCTGCAGCTACCAATCTTAGTGTTTGAATTGCTGATAGTCCACCCAGTCCACCGTATGAAACGTATGCTACTGCTTTGTTATTTAATTCTGGTTGTAAATAGTCTAATGCATTTTTAAATGCTCCTGGTACTGCTCTGTTGTATTCTGGTGTTACAAAGACAAAACCATCAAATGATGCCATTTTTTGTGACCATGCACCAATTGCTGCACCTTGTTCTTCTGTTGGAGTTACTCCTAAAAATGGTAAGTCATAGTTCGCAAGTTCTACTACTTCATATGTTACGTCTTGATCATTTCTTGAGTTTGCATATGTTTCTACCCAATTTGATACTGCTTTACCGTTACGTTCTTCTCTTACACTTCCTGTTATAATTCCTATTTTCATTTTATCCTCTTTCTCGCTGTATTTCAGCCATATTTATCTAGTACTCATGATCTACACAAATTAATTAACTATTCGTAAATATTTTATAATGTGTATTTGCATTTTCCATAACTATATAATATTACGGTTTCGTACCAATTGCAATTCTTATGCACAAATTGCAAATAAAAAGCGTATTATCTGGGATAATACGCTCAAGTTATAATTTTTTAGTATCTTTGGGTATGTAAAATGATCGGTTCTCAAGTGCAAATACACGGGGTGAGAATGCACC
>JAAYGI010000107.1 GCA_012727815.1 Erysipelothrix sp. | reverse complement strand
GGTGATACTAGCAAAGTGGTCACACCTGTTCCCATACCGAACACAGTAGTTAAGCACTTTAGCGGCAAAAATAGCTGGGCCTAGCCCCCGTGAACATAGCTCATCGCCGGGTAATTAAGACTCCTTATATTAAGGAGTCTTTTTTTGTCTTGAGTTCTTAAAATAATCATGTTTGACTTAAATCAGCAGCTGGAATTGAAGGAAAAAGTGTGAAATAAGTAATGGGTTCTTTATATTTATCATTACAACACTATTCGGAACGGCAGTAATACAGTTGTGGCAGCCTATATAACAAGTTATGTTGATACAGTATTTTTAATGTGATCGTGGTATATATGCACCTTGATGACGATAAAAAACATTTATACAACAAATCAAGTTCATATTAATCTGGATGGCAAACAGCAACTACTCAAAATACTGCAGTAACTCGCAATGAATACGCAGGATATGATCCAAGGGGCATTCTTCTTGTGGATGAGCCAACAGGAAATTTAGATGAAGAGAACGCCAATATGATAGTTGATATATTGAAAAGTTACTATGAAAAAGGAAACACAGTTATCATAGTTACGCATAGTGATGATATAGCGGATGAATGTCAGCGTATTGTCGATCTATCAGATTTGGTATGATTGATAAGAAGTAGTAGATTTTATAGATATGAAAGGAATTTGATATCATAATATTAAAAATGTTATAAAGGTATTAAGACTCTAATGAGTCTTTTTTTATAGAGTAAATGTTTCGATGTTGAGAAGGGTATATTTATATAAAATTAGATTTTTTGAATATAACTTGGTGTTTTAGAAACATTTGAATAACGATAATCAATTGAAATTCAAGAATAATCTAGTAAACATTAGTAAAAACTTTACTAATGTTTACTAAATGTGCTACTATGTTTGAAAGAAGGAGTGATAAATATGCCTACAATTAAAGATGTGGCGAAATTAGCGGGGGTTAGTGTCGCTACAGTGTCAAGGATATTAAACAATGACAGAACATTAAGTGTCAAAGAAGAAACAAGAGAAACTGTGCAAAAGGCTGCAGATACTTTAGGTTACAAGCCACGTATTTCAAGATCAATAAACAATCGCAAACAGTTTGCGATTGTACAGTGGATCTCTGCAAGTAAAGAGGAAACAGATCCATACTACTACAATATACGTATGGCAGTCGAGAATTATTGTATTTCAAATAAGATAGGTGTATCTAGGTACTACGAAGAAAACTTAGATGATCTATTTTCAAATGCGAATATACATGGCCTTATATGTATTGGAAAGTTTTCATTAGAGCAAGCAAAGACCTTCAAGAATTTTTGTGAGTATTTAGTATTTGTCGATTCAAATCCAGACAGCTCACTCTATACATCAATTGTAAATGATTTGGAAAAGGCTACGTTGAATATAATAGAATACCTTCTATCTAAAGGACATAATCATATTGGTTACATAGGGGGACGTGAGTATATAGGGTCATCTGATGAATTGTATGTTGATGCAAGAGAGCGTACATTTACAAAAGAGATTGAAAGTAATAAGAAAATTAAATCTACAATGTCGGATGTATACCTAGGTGATTATGATGCTAAGACTGGTTATAAGTTTATGGGGGAAGCGATTGATAAAGGTAATACTCCATCTGCTTTCATTTGTGCATCAGATACTATCGCTATGGGAGCACTTTCAGCACTGGGTGCATATGATGAAACTTTAAAAGAACCGATATCAGTTGTTGGATTTAATAATATATCGACGTCTAAATATATGTCTCCACCTTTAACTACTGTAAGTCTTGATACAAAGTATATGGGGGAGACTGCTGCTAATTTGTTGTTGCATATGGTAAAAAGTAAAAATCCGATACCTGCTAAAATGCAACTGTCTACAAGCTTAATTGAACGTAAGTCCGTCTATAACAAATAAAGTTTACTGAAAGTGTTGACAATAGCGCTTACATTATGTATTATTTAACCATGCTAGTAAACGTTTACTAGAGTTTAGTACAGGAGGAACGTACATGAAAAAATTATTGAAAGTATTTGTGGTAGCGATGGTAGCGCTGTCACTTGCAGCTTGTTCATCTACTGGTGATAAAGAAGGTGGAAAGACATATGAAATAGGTCTTGCTATCTATGCATATAATGATAACTTTATGACACAGTATAGAAATGAGATTAAAGACTACTTCGCAGAATTAGGCGAAAAAGATGGTAATACATATAATATCGATATGCAAGATGGTAAAGGTGACCAAGCTCACCAAACAGAGCAAATCGACAATATGATTATCCAACAAAAAGATTTAATCATCGCTAACTTAGTTGACCCAACAGGTGCTGAAAATATTATCAACAAAGCAAAAGCTGAAGATATTCCAGTTGTCCTAATTAACCGTGAACCAAAGTCAATCGATGATATGACAATTTGGCCAGGTAAAACAACTTACGTTGGAGCAGACGCTACTCAATCAGGAACTTACCAAGGTGAAATGATTAAAGAATTAGAAAACGGTGGAGATGTTAATGGGGATGGCGTAGTAAGCTACTTCACATTATACGGAGAACCAGGAAACGTTGATGCTGATCAAAGAACAGAATACTCAATTAAAGCACTTACAGATGCTGGAATCAAAGTAGAAATGTTAACAGAAAAACGTCAAGCAGACTGGGATACAGAAAAAGCACGTTCAGCAACAGCAGATATTCTTGCAAGTATGGGCGACAAAGTTGAAGTAATTTTCGCTAACAATGACGGAATGGCAATTGGAGCAATCGCAGCAATTGAAGATTCAGGTCGTGTACCAAATAAAGATATCTATGTTGTAGGTGTAGATGCAGTTCCAGAGGCTATGGCAGTTCTAAAAGATGGCAAGCTAACAGGAACAGTATTAAATGACCACTTCAACCAAGCACGTACTACAGCAGAAGTTGCTATAAAATTACTTGCAGGTGAAGAAGTAGCACCATACTACTGGCATGACTATATTAAAGTTGTAAGTGAAGAATCAGCAGAACTTGTTCGTAGAGAATATAGAACTGAAACGATTGAAGAAATTACAAAACGTTACGAAGAAAGATAACATTAATATTTTATGTAAGTGTGCTTTGCGGCACACTTACTTACTTTTAAAACAAGGGAGTATAGATATGAGCAAATATATTTTAGAACTAAAAAACATTTCTAAAGAATTCCCCGGTGTTAAAGCATTGGATGGTGTAGAGTTAAGTCTTAGACCTGGAACTGTGCATGCACTTATGGGTGAAAATGGTGCTGGTAAATCAACACTCATGAAATGTTTATTCGGGATATATAAAAAAGATACGGGCAATGTTGTCTTTAGTGGCAAAGCAGTTAATTTTGAAAATCCAAAAGAGGCAATTACAGGTGGGGTTGCAATGATTCATCAAGAGTTACAACCGATCCCTAAAATGACAATTGCAGAAAATTTATTTTTAGGTAACTATCCAAAAAATAAATTTGGAATGGTAAATCATTCAGAAATTAACAAGCAAACAAAAGAACTTTTGAAACTTGTTGGACTTGATCATGAACCAACAACACAACTTGGAGAACTTACAGTATCTCAAATGCAATTGGTAGAGATTGCAAAAGCTCTGGCATACGATGCTAAAGTTGTTATCATGGATGAACCAACATCATCACTTACAGAAACTGAAGTAAAGAAACTATTTGATATTATCAAAGGGTTAACTTACAAAGGTATTGGCATTATTTATATCTCTCATAAGATGGAAGAAATTATGGAGATATCAGATGATATCACAATATTAAGAGATGGAACATATATCGGAACATGGCCTGTTGAGGAAATGGATACTCAAAAAATTATATCAAGAATGGTTGGACGTGAACTTAAGAGTCTATTCCCTGAAAAGACAAATGTCCCACAAGATGAAGTAGTGTTAAGGGTGGAAAACTTTACTTCGCCAAATCCAATGTCATTTAAAGATTGTTCCTTTGAACTCAAAAAAGGTGAGGTCTTAGGCGTAGGTGGATTGGTTGGTGCTCAAAGAACAGAACTCATGGAAGCTATCTATGGTTTACGTGCTGTTGGTAGACGATCAAAAATAATACATCTTGGAAAAGAAATCGTAATAACGCGTCCTGCAGATGCAATTAAAAATGGAATTGCACTGGTAACAGAAGATAGACGTAAAAATGGAATATTCGGTGTATTATCTGTAAGAGATAATGTTGCCATTGCATCCATTGATCAATACATTAATAAAAGTGGTTTGATCAATCAAAAAGAAGTAGATAAAGTGGTTGAAAGCAGCATTGAACGTTTAACAATAAGAACACCCAATGCAGATGCTAAGATTCAAAATCTATCAGGTGGTAACCAACAGAAAGTTATTATTTCAAGATGGCTTGCAAATAATCCAGATATACTAATACTTGATGAACCAACACGTGGTATTGATGTTGGTGCTAAATATGAAATCTATGAAATCATAAATGACTTAGCAAAAGAGGGACGCAGTATTATTGTTATCAGTTCCGAATTACCAGAATTACTGGGAGTATCGGATCGTATAATGGTAATGGCTGAAGGTCATATCTCTGGTATCTTGGATAAAGAAGAAGCCAACCAAGAATCAATCATGAAATTGGCAACAAAATTCAATAAGGAGCATTAACATGAAGAAGAAAAAATTTGATATCAAAACATTAATGAAAGAATTTGATGCTGCAGCATTTATGACAAATAATGCGATGATATTTGTAATATTATCAATAATTCTATTTACAGGTTTTACAAAGGATAATTTCTTTACTGTTAAGAATGCGATGAATATTTTATCAAATACATCTGTACGTTTTATTATAGCGCTGGGTGTATCAGGTGCACTGATTACACGTGGTACTGACTTATCAGCAGGTCGTCTTGTAGGATTGAGTGCGATTGTATCAGCAACAATGACACAAAGACCTGACTTTGCAGGTAAGTTCTTTCCAGGACTACCAGACTTACCAATTATCGTACCATTTCTAATTGTATTAACAATTACAATGTTAATTGGTACATTGAATGGATTGGTTATAGCATATCTTAATGTGCCGCCATTCTTAGCAACGCTGGGAATGCAGATTATGATTTATGGTGTGAACATCATGTACTCAAGATCAGAGCCAATTGGAACTTTAAAACCTGAATATACCAATATAGGTCAAGGTAAGTTTCTAGGTTCCATACCCTACGTTATAATCATTGCATTACTTGTGGGTGTTATCATGTGGATACTTTATACAAAAACACGCTATGGTAAATATATGTATGCAATTGGTGGAAATGAGCAAGCAGCTGAAGTATCAGGTGTTAATGTTAAGTTTGCTAAAGTAAAAATCTATGCACTTGCTGGATTACTTTATGGACTTGCAGGTTTTCTACTAACAGCGAAATCAACCAGTTCAGGACCAAACTCTGGTATGGGTTATGAACTTGAAGCCATAGCTGCTGCAACAATAGGTGGAGTATCTACTGCCGGTGGTGAGGGACGTGTACAAGGTATCTTCATGGGTGTATTTGTATTCGAACTTCTTAAGACAGCACTTAACTTCTTAGGTGTAAAACCAGAAATTACTTATATCGTTCAAGGACTTGTAATTATCATTGCAGTAGCATTAGATATTCGCAAGACACAAAGGAGAAAATAAAATGAGTGCAAATAATTTAAATGAAAGATTTGAACTAATCTATGGTTACAAACCAAACTTAAATTACTTTGCACCTGGTAGAATTAACTTAATAGGAGAACATATTGATTACAGTGGCGGGCATGTGTTTCCATGTGCAATAACACAAGGAACATATGCCACTGTTTCTGTAAGAGATGACAACACCATCAGGTTGGCATCAGACAACTTCAAAGATTTAGGGATATACGAGTTTACACTTGATAGTCTAGATTTTAAAGCGGAAGATGACTGGACAAATTATGTAAAAGGATTCATCAAAATTCTTAAAGATGATGGCTATCTTGTCGATAAAGGATTTGATGTTCTCTATTATGGAAATATACCTAATGGGGCCGGACTTTCAAGTTCTGCATCACTAGAAATGCTAACAGGTGTATTTGTAAAAGATATTAATAATCTAGATATTACAGATATTGATTTGGTGAAAATCGGTATGCGAACTGAAAATGAATATATCAAAGTACAATCAGGTATTATGGATCAATTCGCAATTACAATGGGACAAAAAGATAAAGCTATTTATCTAAATACCAATAATTTGGAATATGAGTTGGTTCCTTTAAAACTTAATGACTATGTCATTGTTATTATGAATACCAATAAACGAAGAGGCTTGAATGACTCTAAATATAACGAAAGAAGATCACAGTGTGAAAGTGCACTGGAAATATTAAATACAGTTCATGCTGAAAAATATCTGTGTGATCATCCTCTTTCAAGACTTGAAGAACACCTTGATCTTTTCCAAGATGAACTTGTCTATAAACGTGCAAGACATGCTATTACTGAAAATTTAAGGGTCTTGAAAGCAAAAGAAGTTTTACAAAACAATGACTTAGAAAGTTTTGGAAAACTGATGAATGCATCTCATGATTCATTAAGAGATGATTATGATGTCACTGGTATTGAGCTTGATACTATAGTATCATTAGCTATAGCACAAGATGGAGTACTCGGGGCACGTGTTACAGGTGCCGGATTTGGTGGCTGTGCAATAGCTCTTGTAAAAGGTGATATTGTAGATAGCTTTACCAAAAAAGTTGGCGAGTTATATGCTAAAGAAATTGGCTATGAAGCAGATTTCTATATCGCAACTCCAGCACAAGGAGCACATAAAATATGATAACTTTAAGAAATAATAAATTGGAAGTAGAAATTATGAAACAAGGGGTAACCTTTGTTTCTTTTAAATCTTTAAGTGATGGTGTTAATATCACAACAGCTTTTAATTCAAAAGAAGCATACGATGTTAATGGTGTCTATCTGGGAGCGCTTATTGGACCCTTAGCAGGACGAACAAGTCCTAATAGATATGGAAGTAATCTGGATGTTAACAACCCTCCTAACCATCTACATGGTGGTAAAAATGGGCTTCATCTAAAAGTATTTGATGTTGAACAAACTGATACAAAAGCTATCTTTACATTGAATGATGATGGCGTTTATTATGAGATAAACGTTTCTTTAGAAGATGATACTCTTCTACTTGATATGAAGGCTACACCTTCCCAAGCAAGAAGATTAAATTTAACAAATCATATGTATTTTAACCTTCTAAATGAAGAGAATCTTGATAATCATCAAGTAGAACTTATTGCAGAGAAGGTGTCATATGTAACAGAAGATATTCTAAATGTAGGAAATCTTGTTGCAGTTAAAGACACAGCTTTTGATTTAAATAAAAAGACATCTGTTAAAGATATCTTAAGTAGAACAGACGAGCAATTCGAAATTACAAGACATATAGATCACAGTTATCTTGCCAATAAAGTAAAGCTTTTTGCTAAAAACAAAACACTTAGTATAGAAGCCACTGCACCAGCAATGCACCTATATTTTGGTAACTATTTAGAAGGTTCAGGTATCGATTCAAAGGGACGTGACATACAAAACCATCAATCCTTAGCAATTGAACCTCAATACTTCCCTAATGATATAGATTTACCCGAATATACTAAAAATAAACCTTTTCAGGAAACTATAAAATATACTTATACAATAAAATAATTACTTAAGTTCTTGTGTATGACTAAAACTGTCGCTATCATCCTGTATACTTTAGTTACGAGGTGATTTAAATGAAAAAGAGTTATTCAGTATTAGAGTATGTACAAGCATTTAGTAAAGGAACAGTTGAGGGGCTACTTGCATATCAACAAGTAAAATTTGAAGCAAGGTTTCAAACCCAAGCATCTGATAATATAGAAATCGAAGTTTACTTTGATTCAAGTTATGAGATGACTGATTTCTATAATGAACTAAAATATATACCTGCATATCGTGCACTCTATACAGTGAAGCACCACATGCATAAAGATTTATGTTTGGTTGTATCTGGAAAAGAAACATTGTTTGATTATTTAGGAAGTAGAGAACCAAACCTTCTAACAGTATCTAGAAATTTAGATATTGACTTCAAAATTAAATTCAAACAAAAATATTCAGGGACATCATTTAAAGGTAGTGTTGTAAATGGGGAACTTCTAAGTAGACAATGTCTTGTTGAAGTTAATAATTTACTACCAGAACTAAGTCTTGGAATGTTAAATCAAATTGGGAAAACTGGAGAAGAGTTAGACTTACTGTTAACTCGTATAATTACAGTTCCAACGATCACAATATTATGAAATTAACAGTAAAAAGAGTCGAGATGGGGATTAATTCCGCTATCTTAACTCTTTTTATCCCTTGCTCACTGATTCACATGGATTAGAGTAGAAAATACTTTGATAATTTTAAATTGACTGTATAATATATAAGGGTAGGTGATATGGATGACACGAATCAAGAATACTTTGGATATGTTACAATACTTATCACAAAGAAAAGAAGTATCTTTGGATACATTATCTCAAAAATATAATGTAACAAAGCGTACCATCCAAAGGATGCGAGATGATTTAGTAGAAATTGGTTATGACATTGAAACTAAATATGGTCCTTTTGGTGGTTTAAAACTTCATACAAGTCCTGATTTTCCAATCGCAACATTTACTAAAGAAGAACTTAATGATATATCATTAGGATTGCAAGATCTAATGAACAAGTCGCATTCAGTCTTTAGACCTGAGTTTGCATCATCCATTGCAAAACTAAGTCTTCATATGAGTCAAAAGTCAGGGATTCAAACTTTTGAATCAGCAAGCACTCGTCAATTGAATGTTAATCTTGTTGAATATCAAAATCATATTGATATTATACGTGATGCAATTCAGACAAAGACAAAGATAAAAATCGAATATAAAAGATTGGCTCAAAAAGGGAAAGAAGAGACACTTTCCCCACTAACATATATATTTGAACCCTATGATTTATACTTGGTAGAACAAGTATGGTATGTATTTGGACTTAATGAAAACAATGATCGCAGAAACTTAAGAATCTCAAGGATAATAAATGTGGAAGCACTTGATAAGAAGTACAGACCTGATCCCGAATACTTAGGACAAAGTAATGTCGGATACTACGGATTTAAGATAGATAGAACATTTGTGAAATTACGTGTTAGAAATGCTGATTATCTCACAGAATATATATGGGGAGAAGATCAAAAGATAGAATGGATTGATCCCTTTACTTTTGATTTATCAGTCGAATTTGCAACACGATATGCAGCAATCAATTTTATTTTAAGTGCAGGATCGAAGATTGAAGTATTGGAACCTGAAGATATTAAAACATACATAAAAACAGAAGTTAATAAAATGTTAGAATTGTATAAATAATTTTGAGTTCTCAATGAATAATGATAAAATGTTAAAACGGAAAGGAAAGATGAAAATCATCTTTTTCTAATGGTGACAAAATGAAATTTACTTATGAGAGTGTATTAGCAAAAGTTAATAAGGAGAGGATTTACGATATGATAGTTATAGAAGGTGTAGTGGGTGTAGGGAAAAGCTCGCTAATGAGAATATTAGGACAAAAAGGTTATGTTGAATTTGAGGAGCCAGTAGTTGATAACCCAAT
>JAAYGI010000106.1 GCA_012727815.1 Erysipelothrix sp. | reverse complement strand
TTAGAGAAAACAGGCCTAAATATATTGAACAATTAGAAAGAAAACAACAAGAATTAAGTTTGAAAGTAGATATCAAAAATCTAAAGGAACTAATAAATAAATAATGGTTAATACTCAATGATGAGTTTTAATAGACCTGCCGAATGTCTATAAACTAGACAAGGTATACCTAATTTGCACTTTCTCTATATTCTAGAAAAGGAGAAAAAAATGGATATTAAAAAGTATATCACAAACAAAGATATCACATTAACAAATGATGATATCGACATTGACAAGTTGACTAATGACTTGAGAAAGGGATACGAACTAACAAGTGAAGTAGATGCAAAAATCAAGAGTGCAGTAGATGAAGCTAATAAAACTTCAAAGAGTGCTTTTGATGACCTACAAGGCAAATATGATGATATTGAGAAGCGCAACACCGATTTAGCCGACAGAGTAAAGAAAGTATCACTTGAACGTACTATGGTTGAATATGGTTTTAATAAAGACCAATTCGATGAAGTAAGTAAAATGAGAAGTTCTTTATATGGAGAAGAAGTCGATGATGATAAAGCAATCTCACAAATAAAAGAAAAATTCAAAGACACCTACTTTCCAACACCTAAAGAAGAACCAAAACCAAAAGATGATTTACCTTTAGGAAATTCAGTTCAAGAACCTAAAGAAATCAAAGTCACTAGAACAACACCAATTAAAAATTTATTCAAATAAAGGGAGATGAAACAATGAATAGTCAATTAAACATTGATTTACAAGCATTCGTAAAGAGAGTTTATGATAGCTTACTTTACAATTCAACTTTTTTTAACTTTTTAAATGAAAACTATATCGGAGAGGTAAGACAGACAGGCGCTCCAATCATTGAAGTAATCAAAACAACTCCAATGAGCGTAAATGTACGTCAAACTGCAGAAATTCAATCTGCTTTGGCACCTGCACTTTCAACTTATAGTTCAGTAAAAGTTGATTTAACAGAATTACCAATGGACTACTCAATAAGAGTACCAGTAACAGTAGTAGGAAGTGATATTACAAACGCACTTCAAGATGTAATCGATTTAAAGGATAGCGCAATTGCTAAACAAATCGACACTTATGGATACGCAAAAATAAAAGGTTCAGTAACTCAAGCATTCCAATGGAACCCTGCTAACCAACAAGGATACATCGATGCTCTAAACAAATTAAGAGCAACATTATTCAACAAAGATGTATATGGTGGTTACAGATTAGGTTTAGATGCTTTAGAGTATGCTAACTATGTATCTGCATTAACTTCAATCTTGAAATTCGAAACTATGGCAGGAGTAGAAGGAGTAGATAGAGGTATCATTGCTCGTGCTTATGGAGTAGATGCTTTCGAAATCAACTCAAACTATGTTAACCCTGTTGTAGCAGACCATTCAGAAACAGTAAAAGGATATTTCTTCAATTCAGTAGCAGTAGTAGGAGATACATTCTTCGACTCATTCGTACAATACAATGGAAATTATCCAGGTTTCCCAGGATACTATGTAATCGAAGGAAATATGATGTTTGGTGCAGACGTAGTACGTGGCGATGCAATCATCAAATTACAAAGCGAGTCAGTATCAAGCTAATAGAAAGGGGGTTATATTATGACCTTCTTTACAATAGAAGAATTTTTGAACAAATATAATCAATGCCAAAATGCTCAACAATGGCAAATAGAAATGGCATGTGAAATGACATATTCGGAAATAGGTTTACGTTATCGTGACCCTTCTTGGAATACCGATAGCGTACCTACTCCAATAAAAAATGCAAGTATGGAGCAATTACGTTTTATGCTTGAATATGACATACCTACAATTGACTATAAAGGAATGGTAGAAGCAGGAGATATGAAAAGTGAATTATCGAGTGATTATTCTACTCTAGCAAGAACTATTTTAAGAAACAATGGTTACTTAAATCGTGGTGTACCAATTAACTATAATATGGGAATGAGGTTTCCGTTCTAATGTTTTTAACTAATGGAATGAAAGCAACCCTAATAAAGCATAATCGTAAGCAAACAGGCGTATGGGATGACGAATACACCGAGAGTGTACCAATTATACTATGCCCTTACAATCAAGATATACGAGTGGCTTTTGGGGCTTATACCATACCAGAAGCAGAAGGCTTTTATATAGTGAAAAACACTACAGATATCAAAGAAGGCGACCAAATAACTTTTAATAATCAAACGTTCACAGTTCTAAAGGTAAAAGATAATTGGATATGGAACAAAATTGTAAATTATACGGTGGCAGTTAAGTAATGGAAGTAACTTACGAATTCAAGTGGAATAAGAAAACCGAAAATGGTTTAAATCATATTCCCAATGACATTCTTTACTCAATAGCAAAACAAGTGTTAGATATGAGCGCTCCAATTATACCAAAGAGTAATATACCAAACCACAAAGGAACTTTAAGACGTGCCACGGCAAGTGGTGGTGTTAGAGGTGGGAATGGAGATTACTACATAGGCTCATATACAAATTATGCCTCTCGTGTATGGAAAATGAACGATGCAACTACGCATTGGACTACTCCAGGTACACATTCACAATGGTTTGCAAGAACATTGAAACAGAATGGCGCCGTAATTACTAATAATGCTATCGAACAAGCATGGAAGGAGAATATGTGAAAAACGAAGTTCTTATTTCATATTTACAAAGTGAATTCCCAACATACCAATTAAAAGCCGAATTCTCAACTAATGATAGTGATAAAAGAGTTATAGTCGTGCAAGAACAACCAGGAAATAAAATAGTATTCTTTGGGGATATAGACCCAATGTTTAATTACTTTCAAGTAAATGTCTACGGACTAACTATGAAAGAAAATTATACAACTGCTAACGCAATAGGAAAATTGATAGGTAAACATGTCATTCATACATACAACAACAATAAATGGCAAATTATATTCAAACAATACTCTAACCCACAGGCTATAGAGTATCTAGACATTCGTAGGATAGGCTATACTGCCACCTTACAATGTATTATAAGTCAAATAGCCTAGAAAGGAGAAACAATGGAATATTACGTTACAAATCGAGATATAATCAAAAATTTTAAAATAAACACAGGAACAAGTGGTAGCCCAACTTATACACCATTATGTACTACAAGTGAATTAACATTAGATACTTCATTTGATACTGCAGAATGGTATACATATTGTGATGCTATCCAACGTTCTATTATAACTGGAGTTGCAATGTCTATAAGTGGAACTATTAAGATTGACGTAAACAACACTGCAATTACAACATTGTTATCAAAAGTACATACCTTAATAGCAAACGGAACTATCTCACAATTTAATAATATACTTGCTCAATTTGATTTATTGACAGGTGTACAAGGTGGGGTATTAGAGTATACAACTTACACAGTTAATACAAGACTTACTCTTGAAAGCCTTGGTGGTAGTGCAGAAAGCGAAGGAGAATTCGATTTCACAATGACTATCAATGGTTCTGCAACAGGAGCAAGTTCATAGAAACTCTTTAAGGGTTAAGGGTGGAATAACCCTTGACTCTTTTTTTAATAACAGAAAGGAGTTGAATAAATGAATAACGCAAATGGTGGAAGTATCACTTTTCACTTTAAAGGCGATGACTCTGATTTAAAAAACACCAAAAAAGGAATAGAAGGCTTAACAAAGTCAATGGTAATTTCTACAGGTGTTACTAAAGCCTTGTCGGCAGGGTTTAATATGATCTCGAATAGTATGGATGATGCTATTTCTAGGTATGATACAATGAACATCTTTCCTAGAGTTATGCAAAATCTTGGAATAGCAACAGAGGACTCACAAAAGTCAATCGATAAAATGAGTGAGGCTTTAATGGGTCTACCTACTACTCTAGACCAAGGCGCTATGGCAGTTCAAAGGTTTACAAGTGCTAATGGAGATATAGATAAATCAACAGACTTATTTCTTGCCGTAAATAATGCGATACTAGCAGGTGGAGCAAGTTCCGAAATACAAGCTAGTGCGTTAGAACAATTAAGCCAAGCCTATGCTAAAGGTAAACCAGATATGATGGAATGGCGTACTTTGATGACGGCAATGCCAGCTCAACTAAAACAAGTAGCAAATGCTATGGGATATGTTGATGCGTCTGCTTTAGGAGAAGATTTAAGAGAAGGCACTATTACAATGGATGACTTTACCAACACCATAATGCAACTAAACAAAGAAGGTGTTAATGGTTTTGCAAGTTTTGAAACCCAAGCACGTGCCTCTACAGGTGGTATATCTACTGCTATGAAAAACCTAAAGTCAAGAGTAGCAACAGGAGTAACAGAGATGATTTCGGCAGTAAACAAAGGACTAGAAGAAAATGGCTTTGGTGGAATAGCACAAGTATTATCTAACCCTGT
>JAAYGI010000105.1 GCA_012727815.1 Erysipelothrix sp. | reverse complement strand
CTGCTTCTTTTCCTGCTATTAACTCACCTTCTAAATCTTCTAGAAATTCAAATTCTAACATATACTCAAGCAGTGATTCTAACTCTTCATCACTGAACATCTTCCAAGATTTATATGTTTTATTTAACGTAAGTACGCTTTCTTTCTCCATACCAAAATTTTCTAAAATCATGGATAGTATTTGTTGAGCTAAAACATCATATGGTTTTTTAATCGAGTCTATTCTATCAATAGCACTTTCTTCATATAATGAAATTGTTGCCAAGCCTTGAAGCAGTGGCCATTCTTGAGTTGCGATAAAGTGTAGAATATTCTTTCGCTCTTTACGGCCACTTCTTCCCAATCTCTGGGATAAACTTGCAACAGAGTGTGGAGCATTATATTGAACTACACTATCCACTGCTCCAATATCTATTCCTAGTTCTAGTGTTGATGTACAAAATATTGTGAACTTTTCAAAACGTGCATTTTTCGCAAAGTTTTCTGCAGTTAAACGCATTTCTTTACTGACAGATGCATGGTGTGCAAAATATCTCGTATGTGCATTATGCTTCTTAGCAATTCTTGTAAGTCCTACTGACAAGGTTTCAACCATTGCTCTTGTGTTAGGAAACACCAGCATTGACTCTTCGAGAGAGTGTTGATAAATTTCTTCAAATGCTTCTTTTGATTCATGTTGCATATTCTCAGGATAGAATGATTTTGTAACAACAAATTCGTTTTTAGTATTATCTAAAAGAACATTTGTATCACGATCACTTCTAAAGAAATCTTTAACGATATCGTAGTCTGCACGATTTAATGTTGCTGACATTCCAATATATCTAGGATCTTGATCCATGTAGTTTTTAATTCTTTCTAACAGTGAACTCAATTGAACGCCACGGTTATTCTCTAAGAAACTATGTACCTCGTCTACTATAATCCACTCAGTTTTTCCAAATAGTTTCTGTGCATTTTGTGGATTTAAAGCCAACATGGCTTCAAGAGATTCAGGTGTTATCAATAAGATTCCCTTTGGATCTTTTAGTAAATTCTTCTTTTGGGTTGTAGACGCTTCTCCATGCCATGCAGTAACTGGAATATCCATATACTGGCATAGATCAAAGATACGACTGAACTGGTCATTAATCAGAGCAATAAGAGGCGATACATATACTATCTTTACACCCGATTCCCAATCTTTTACCTGGTTAATAGCTGGTAAAAAAGCAGCCTCAGTTTTACCTGAAGCTGTGGGTGCTGCTAAGACAAGGTTGTTTTCTGTATTATGCGCTTGCTTAATAGATGCTTCTTGAATTTTTCTTAAAGCATCCCAACCTTCATCATAGATGTATTCTCTTATTTCACGTCTTAAAAGACTAAAGGCATTCATTATAGAACCTCAATGTCATCATCTTTATTATCTGCATCTTTTGTTACTGCCTGTGGTTCTTTACCAAATTTAGTATAAATGATCTCAGATATATCAACCTCTGGGTTTTGACGACGCATGTCTAATATTTCAAGATAGTCTTTTATAACAGCTCTTGGTGTTAGGAATTCATCTGCACCTGGGCGGTTTAATTGTTCTTCCATATAGAGTTGAATATTGTCATGTGACATAGTAATGTTTTGCTTATAGTGAACATTATAAATATTACTTAAACTTTCAAGTAATGTATAAATATCTTCAACAATAAGTGGCTTTAGTGGAAGTGCTGTTCTTTTAACATTGATAAGTTTTGAGTCCATACTTGCCTCATCGCCCAATCTTCCCTTTAAGGCTCCATAACTTGCCATACCTCTATATTCATCAAATACTGTTTTACGTGTTGTTCCAAAGTTTATGAACAAACCTTTGGCTGTATTTGACTTACATTCGTTATAGATGTTTAGTATTTTTTCATAGTTACGTTCTCTTGTTTGTGCCATTGGTAGTTTATAAAGGTTTACTGCTTCATCAAAGTTAATGACAAATCCTTTATATCCAATACTTGAGAAAAGTTCTGCTAAGTTTTTAATCGCTTCGTACCAGTTATCATCATTGATAATTGTAGAAATACCAAGTTCTCTTTTGGATTCTGTTTTAGTTTCAATGTCGCCTCTGATCCATCTCAGTGCAAGTAATTTTAGAATATTGTTATTTTCTGCAACACCTTCATAGTATTTAGCAACTGCTTGTCCCATTTCATAAGAAAGTCCTACAGATTCAAAAGAACTCATCACTTGAATGATTTCATTTTGAATAAGTTTTCTATGTTCTTTAAGTAATAAATCTTCACGACTTATCCCCTCTTTTTCAGATACTGATTCAATAATATTATGAATCCATTCGTCAATAATTGTTGCAATTGCATTACCTTGTTGTGCTGTTTTAATTAAAATATTATCAACAACTTCTTTATATAAAGCTTTTGCTTTTCCATCAGTTGCATAAAATCTTCGTGTAGGTGTTAGATCGACTGTTGAAACAACCAAGTCTTTTTGAATTGCTAAGGACTCAATGGTTCTTAGCATAAAGCTTTTACCACTTCCAAAGTCTCCAACCCAAAACCTGATATCACTACCGCCGGTACTGATATCATCAAGAATTGTAATAACCTCTTCAACTTCTTTAATACGCCCAACAAGCAAGTGTTGAATACCACGACGTGGTACAACTCCTGCTTCTAGTGCTTTAATAATGCTGTCTGCTTCTTTTGGATTTACTCTAGTCTTCATTTACTAACTCCTTCATGTTTTCAATATAAAATGAATCAATGCTGATGGTGTCATTTTCAATAACAATAACTTGGTCATCAACATACTCATATAAAACTTTATTTATTTCATTAATGTATGTATTCAATAACATACCATTCTCTTTAGCAATATCATTTGCTTCACTCATTGCAAGATTTCCTGTATTAAGTAATCTTAGGATAAAGTCATACCCTATAAACTTATCTTCCAGGATTTCTTCTGGTGTGTCATCTTCGGTTTTGATCTCTTCTACACTTTCTATTTCTTCACCAATAAATTCATTGATTACAGATACAGTTTGTTTAAGAGCTGTTCTGGTAAGTTCCAGTTTACTTTTATCTATTTTCACTGTGCGTCGCATTGGGTTTTGTAAACTAATAATTTCATTTATTAATTCCAAATCAAGGGCATCTTTATTGGTGACATGTCTTTTATATATAGACATATTACTTGTATAAATAAGAGATTCTAAAACCTTACGGTACTTAGGCGTCAGTTTATCAGTAGTTTCTAATAGATATAAGGATACAAGTTGCATGTCTTTATCACGAGTCGTATCAATTATTAGTTTTAAAATACGAATGATATTTTCATTTTCTTGATATTCTAGTAATACATTATATCGGTCATCTGCACCCTCTAGATTGACTCTAGATACGATACTTTTCCAGTCTGCTGGATTTTCAATGATTAGATCTTTTAATATAGTATCAATAGTAGAAACCTTTAGATTATCTTTGAATTTCTTAATCTTCAACTCCATTGAATCAATGACTTCTTTGGGTAGTGTATTTCTAAGTATTTGTGACTCTTTGCTTGTAGCAAGGGGTCTAAAGTTTGGAATAGATTCTCGCAATATGTTTTCTGATATCTTCATTAAAGAACCTAGTATTTTACTACTATCATTTGTAGTGTAAGCAATTGCTTCACTCTGTATTATTTTTCTAAGATAGTATTTTACACTTAAGTCCCATTCAATATCTTTACTGAGACCTGTGAATATACTGTTCCATAGATCAATATAAAGATGAACAATCTGCTCACGTGCACTGTGTACATTCCATATAACAGTATCTCGTGCTGGGGTTGCACGCAGTACATTGAGTGCCTTGGTTCCCATCTTAACTTCACTTCTTAACTTGCCATCAAAGTCCCACCATCTACGTGGTAATCCATTATCTGTTAAGTTGAAAAACCTCAATGTTTCAACTTCAGCAGGCTCAACAATATTTTCAAGTTCTGTAATCTTATCAATAATCAAATTCTTATTTGCCAGTCCCAAGTGTCCCTCCAAGATTATCAAGGAGTATGAAGGACTAAAGTATGAAAAGTTTTTAATATAGGAATGTGTTACATGTGCTTCAGCTATATTAAACAGCAAGTAATATATATCATTGTAGTAAGATGCTGATATCTCAATTCTCTTAGACATTCTAACAAGTGTTGTCCCTTCTTTAAGTAGGATTTCATCAACATAGTCACACAGCATTTCATAAAGTCTTAAAGACTCTCTTTTTATTTGTGGTACTTTTAATGTCTGTCTTTCATAAGGTATGTTTAATCTATCTGTCCAAGTCTTATTGCTTTTAGGTTTTATTCGATTTGTTTTATCAATCTTACTTGCTCTAATGTTTGTAACATCTAATATTTTAGTCTTAGTATCCATAAAGTAGCTCCTTTCCACCAATATAGGGTATCTCTCCACATTTTAACATAGGATGTAGAAATCTTATAAAAAAATACCCTAAAGTGGATAAAAAGATTTTTATAATCAAAAAGGTAGATTTCAAAATGAAACCTACCTCTTACTCTTCTATATTTAACCTATAATAACACTCATTACCCCAATTGCTCCCGTTATCAACATTACAATTGTTGGATCAAGTTTTGTTTTATTCAATATTATTAATGAAGCTATGAATAATAGACCATTAAACATATAAAAATTAGGAATAAATAAAGCTGTTTTTGTTAAGGATATTCCTGCAATAAGAATCAATGCAACAACTGTAGGTCTTAAACTTTCCAGTACACTTTTTATAACCTTTAAGGAGCTATATCTAAAGTAAACATATCCAAGTATCCCTACAATCATCAGTGAAGGAAGTACATTACCAAGGGTTGCTGCTATTGCACCGGGTATCCCTGCAATCTGCAAACCAACAAAAGTAGCTGAATTTAGTGCAATTGGTCCGGGTGTCATTTGAGAAATTGTAATTAAGTCTGCAAATTCAACAGCACTTAGCCAAGCATGTTTTACTACAACCTGATTATATATTGGGGACATTGCAGCATATCCACCACCAAAACTTACAATACCAATTTGAAAGAATGCCCACAATAATTCAAGGTATATCATGATTTCACCTTCATTCTATATTTTAAAACTGCATAAGCAATAACTGATAGAACAATATATAAGATATTCACATTAAAGATATAACCCAGTAAAAAGACTGATATCATGATATAAATACTATCTTTATTTCTATCTGCCATGACAGCTTTAAACATCTTGATAACAACATCTATTACAATTGCAGCGACACCCGCTGACATTGCAAGAAGTGCTGCATTAATATAGATATTCTTTTTGAATGCTTGATAGAAAAAGGAGATTATCGATAGAATAATAAGTGGTGGAAGTACGGTTGCAAGTACCGATACTAAAACACCCATAACTCCTGATACTTTATATCCGATAAGAATTGTTGCGTTAACTGCAAGAGAACCGGGTGAACTTTGTGCTATAGCAATAAGGTTCATCATTTCATCTTCTTCAATCCAGCCTAAATTTTCTACAAATCTTTTACGTAACAAAGGCACAATTACATACCCTCCTCCAAATGTAAACAAGCTAAGGCGGAAGGAAGATACGAATAAAATCCATAATTTTTTCATCAACATGAAACTCCTTTTTTTATAACATACTTAATATTATTTTATAAATTTATATCGCTAACTTTTGATTCATTATTATTTTATAATAACATATTTAAAAGTTTTTTCACTAAAGGGACTTTATTAAATTTCACTTTTGATATTTTTTGTTCCCTATTTAAATATTAAGTCTTTAATTTAGCATCTAAACACCACTTATAATTCCGCATCAGATTTGTCGCAAAGAATTCCACGTTGAAAGGGTGACGGAATCGGACAAACTCTTCTTTGATATATGTACTCACACATACACATAGCGATAATTTAAAACATTAGAGCCCTTCATGATGCTAGACTTTTCCCTTTTCATGAATCGTGAGAATGCATAAATGCATTTGGACTATTGATTTTGCTCAAAGAAACTAAAAGCTCGGATTTGAAAATCCGAGCTTTTTTATCTTCTACTACTTCTTCTCTGATTCATATATTTATAAATTTGATAAACTACAAGTAAATTCAGACCTATTAAGATCGGATAAGCAAACTTATTCAAAAATAATATTACAATTCCTATTTTAGGAACGATTTTAATTACCTTACCTCTAATATCTGAATCACTTATCAGCCAATCATCCCATTCATTTGAAACTTCAGGTTTTGTATTGTATACTCTTTCACCTTCTTTATACTCTATCTGAGCTATAGCATGGGTTACCATATCAGGTCCATTCTTGCCATCGACATCATATGAGAAGGTAATAATATCTCCAACCTTTAATGTGGATTTATCCACAGACTTTACAACTATAACACTATTAACTGGTATGATGGGTTCCATACTACCACTAATCACAACATAAGATCCATGTTTAAATACATTATATATTTTACCAGGAAATAGTATTGATACTCCAATAACAATTGAAATTATTATTACTAGAACATCTATAATCATGGTTCTTAATGTCTTATCCATTGACGCACTCCAGCTTTAGGTTCAATACCACTTGTTTCTTCAGTAGCGTAATATACAACATTACCATGAATAACAACATCATTTTTCTGATAGACACTAAATTCATTATAGAATACATCACTTATGAGTACCCAACTATAAGTTTGAGTACCTGGTTCTGCTCTTACACCATCAACATGTGCCTAATAGACTTTATTGTCGTGTCTTACAATGTCTCCTTTTTTATAGACATTGGTAGCATACCAATTACTATTATCAATTCTTTGCCATGCACCATATACTTCACCTGGTTTACTCTTATTAGCAAGGGTTACATCTTGTACATGAT
>JAAYGI010000104.1 GCA_012727815.1 Erysipelothrix sp. | reverse complement strand
TTCAGGTCTAGGTCCCACCAAACTAATATCTCCAATCAGTATATTCATTGCTTGTGGTAGTTCATCGATACGTAACTTTCTAATGATTTTTCCAACCTTGGTGATGCGATCATCATCTACAGTAGCTGAGACATCACTTGAATCCACAACCATCGATCTAAATTTGTATATCTTAAATATACGACCATTCTTTGTTAGTCGATCTTGTGTAAACAAAATCGGACCTTTATCTTCAAGTTTTATTGCGATACCCACAACAATATAAATAGGGATGGAAATTAATAATAAAACTAATGCTCCTGCAATATCCATTAATCGTTTCAATGTAAGTTGAAATAAGGTAGGACATTTAGGTGTTGCTTCAATCATTAATATATCGTCAATAACTATTGTATTTTTTCTTGCGACTAAGAAATTATGTTGACTCGCACTATATATTACTGATTTGTCATTTTTATAACTGTGTTCAAGTAACATTTTCTCTTCTACGGAGCTTAATCCAAGTGCGAATATTGTCTGAGCCTCATCTAACTGACTTATATCCAGTGAATTATGGATATCAAAAACATCATATTGTTTATCGTGATTCTTAATATAGTTATTTACTTTCTTAAACAAGTGTTCATCACGATTAATGATAATGATTTTTTGAGGATCAAACAATCTAAAGTATAAATCATTTCCAATATGTGCGAGCACCCAGCAAATCATAGCTTGTAGTATTATTGTGATAATCAAATAAAACAATGAAGGTAACACTATAGCTTTTGGAGAATATTGTATCGAACCCATTACGATCATTGCGACAGTTGCGACAAAGTCAGCAAAGAGCAAACTAATCATAGTTGATAGGAATACTGGTTTTGATTTTCTATGACCTATCTCGAAATTTCCGTACACACTTTGCATCATTAATAATACTAATACAAATGAACTAATTGTTACAACAGCTGTTCTTGTTCGGTCCATAATTGAGAAATTGACGCGCTGCATGACAATTAAGAATGTGTATAAGAATATGAAATAAGTTAAAATTTTGAATAGAAAAATAATAGAATCATTAATACTTTGTTTGTTCATTTAAATGCTCCTTGTAGATTACTAATATCTATATGATAATAACATTATTCAGGTAAGAATACAATTGATTTGGTTTTCTAAAAGGTAGTATAGTCTGGATAAAAATGCTGCGGTATTAATTACTTAAGTCACTTAATATAAAGTGTAAAATATAAAACTTTATTTAGGCGTTCATATAATCATCGCGTATATTGTGGTAAAGGATGATAAGAGAACGTCTTTATGTATTCACTAATGTATCATTGCTAAAAGAATTAAGAGTATGTAGAATACGAATTAAAATGAATTATATCCGTCTAGAAATATAGTACCTGGGGAACATCTAGAAACCATACTTTTTATTCGTATAATATGATAAAGTAAAGTTAATAAGGGTTTACACATATAAGTGTTCATCATATGAGAATGTTGAATGAAACAATATATTTTGATATGAAGGAGGAAACACAAATGGAGAATATAAATGTTAGTAAAGATAGATTTGAAGGTTTTGAAAAGTTAATAGATGAAAGAACGGTACAGATTCAAAAAGATGTTACATCAATGAAATTAGATATCGTTGGTATTAAAGATTCAATAACAACATTAGTTACAAAAGAAGACTTGGATAATTATGAGGAAAACCTTAAAACAAGTACCACACGATCGATTGTGATCTGGGTTTTAGGTGGAGTTGTTGTAGTACTCATTGGAATAATTAGTTTCTTTACATTAAATCCAAAAGTATTAGAGTGATTTCATCATTGTACACCAAAGTTTATTTGAAAAGCGTATAATGGATAGTGTAAAAATGAAACAGGAGTGATAGTAATGCGTCGAATGGCATGTAATATAGAAACAGGTATATGTGAGGTTAATTTAGACTTAGATATTTCAAATTATGAATACACACCACCTGTTATTGAGGGTCGTGTGTTGGTTGAATATTTCACTGATCCTTTATGTACAGCATGTTTTGTCTTTGAACCTGTAATTAGTGAACTAATGGAACGTTTTGCGGGTGTTGTGGACTTCAAGATGATTATGGGAGGCTTAGTCCCAACTATGACTTTTAGTCCCTCTGAGCGATTAAAAATGGCCTCTGACATGGAAGAATTAGGTGATTTCTTCAATATGCCAATGAGTGGTGATGTAATGCGTGATACTGGTGTCTCATCATCCTATCCACCATCCCTTGCATATCTTGCGGCTAAGAAACAAAATAGTGACAGTGCAAACATCCTAATGCGTCGTCTTCGTGAAGCCCTATATG
>JAAYGI010000010.1 GCA_012727815.1 Erysipelothrix sp. | reverse complement strand
TACATACATATTTACTATCACCTTTCATACTATTAAAAGATTCACCTCTTAATGAATTTATTAAACTGGGACTGATTATCTTTTCAACAATTCTTATTGTACTCTTACTATCAAGCCAGTTTGTTGGAAGAAACTATAATAGATTGATGACATGGATTAATTCAAAAGTATTTAAAGACAATGCTTAAAAGAACAATATACTTTAAATATGTTAAAATAGCATAGACTATAAAGGAGTACACATATGAAAGACACACTGGTATCTCTTGCAATACTATTTGCAGAATCAGAAATTAGAGAACACGAATTACAACTAAGACTACAAGACATTGAAATATTTTTACCTGATGATTCCGTACCATACGATGAAATTGTCCATTCAAATGGAAATCACAACAGCTTCTTTGAAGTTGTGGAGTATGTATATCATCAAGATATCATGAGCGAATCACAGTATGAAGACTTTGTAGAGATTGTACGTAATGTACACGAAATAGATATCATCGGATAAGCCCATTAATGTTATTCTTTACATAATTACTAATGTAAGTGCTTATATTGAATATAGAGGCGCATGACTGTTGACATTGATGGCCAAAAGGCTTATTCTTACAAAGGTTTAAGAATTGTTTTTAAAATAAACAGTTCATTAGAAATAAAATCATCATTTGCGGTGTAAGAAACTTCTACACCTCTGAAAACATGAAACTTAAAAGTTTATTGTTTGTGGAATTGCATAGGATAAGCATCTGGCTTAAGTAACCGATATAGGGAATTAGGGGTTTGGCGAGTTGGATCTGTGCGAATTATATATATGTTTTATACATATATTAGAGTAGTAAAAAACAGACGACGCTCAGATGACCTTAATTTCTTATCAACCTATACAATCAAACAATAAACTTAGAAAACCATCTTAGCGATGAATCTCTAAGGTGGTTTTTTTATTGTCAAGAAGGAGATTAAATGAAAAACTTTAAAGAATTAAATTTATCACAAGAATTACAAGATGCTATTGAGAAGATTGGTTATACAACACCAACTCCAATACAAGCACAATCAATTCCCCTAATGATTGAAGGAAAAGACATGATTGGTCTAAGTGAAACAGGTTCAGGTAAAACTGCTGCTTTCTCAATTCCTGCATTACAATTAATGGATACAAACGCTACAGTGCCTCAACTATTAGTTATTGCACCAACACGTGAACTCGCGATGCAAATTGCTGTTGAAATTAGAAAACTAAGCCAAAAAATGAATGGCGTTAGAGTTGCTACAGTATTTGGTGGAGACTCAATGCCTCGCCAAGTTAAGGATCTTAAAACAGCTAACGTTGTTGTAGGTACACCAGGACGTCTAATGGATCATATCCGTCGTCGTACATTAATTATGAAACACTTAAAATTCATCGTATTAGATGAAGCTGATGAAATGTTAAACATGGGTTTCTATGAAGATATCGAAATGATTCTTTCTAAAACACCAGAAAACAAACAAATGGCTTTATACTCAGCAACAATGCCAAGAGAAATCTACAAATTATCAAATGATTTCTTAAATAACCCAGTAACAGTAAATGTTATCTCAAAACAAAAATCACCAAGTCAGATTGACCAATACTTCTACTATGTGAATATGAGACAAAAACAAAACGCTTTACTAGTCTTATTAAAATTCTATAATCCAGAACGTGCGATTATCTTCTCAAATACAAAACGTATGGCAGATGAAATCTCAAGTATGTTACGTGGAAAAAGCATTAGTGCAAACGCACTACACGGTGATATGCCACAAAACACACGTACTGCTGTATTAAATGAATTCCGTACAGGAAAACTTAAATTCTTAGTTGCAACAGATGTTGCTGCTCGTGGAATTGATATTGATGGTATTGATTTAGTAATTAACTTTGACTTACCACAAACTAACGAATACTACATCCATAGAATTGGACGTACAGGACGTGCTGGTAACAAAGGTACTTCAATCACACTTGCAAGTACAAGGAACCAATTAGCACAATTACAACAAATTAAAAAAATGACACAATCTTCAATCACAGAACGTGCTTTACCAAGTAAAAAAGAAGTTGAAGAAAACATCATTACAGCACAATCACAAGACATTCTAGAAGGAATGAACAAAGACATTCATCCCTTAGCAATCGAGCTTGTAGACAACCTAATTAAAGGCTCAGACAACCAATTGAACGAACTGGGAGTTGCATACTTACTTGCTAATAAATTAGTAGGTTCAGTTATGGATACATACGACCTAGACGCAATTGATCAACTGTCAAAACCTGTAGTTTCAAGAAAAGGAAATCAAAAAACTAAAGTTATGGTTTCACTTGGAAGAAAAGACAGACTAAGACCAAAAGAATTAGCAATGGGTATTGTTAAAGGAATTAGAGTTAAACCAGCAGATGTTGGTGATATCAAATTATATGCAGACTATACATTAGTATTAATGGACCAAAAAAACGCTGAAAAGTTAGTTCAAAAAGGAACATTAAGAATTGGCAACAATTCAGCTAAATTTGAATTCTTTAAACAAGACTAATTAATTAACATCACTAAGACATGTGGATAACAATCCACATGTCTTTTTTAATTCCTTAAAAGTAGCAAAAAGTCCCTTTATAAGACATTTCATCAAATAAAACCTATAATAGAAGAAAGGGGTGATTGTATGATCATATACGACTTGGAAAAGAAACAACATGCGACGAAACTTACAAACACGCGACAACTTGTTTTCGCAACAACAAATGAATTAAATCATTTTGAATTTATCAATGATTCTTTACTAAAAGATGTTCACAAAAGTGCAAGACCTGTTATTAGGAAAAGAAATCTAACACTCTATTCATTTAAAGTTTATAGTACTTATGGACTTAAACTTGATCCACAAGAAGTCTTTCTCATCACCCATGAAAATTTAACACTTGTCATACTTGATGATTACCATGAATTTTTAGTTGATCTTGAAACTATTATGTTAGAGCAAACAAAGCAAGAACATTTTATGGCTTTGCTACTAAAACTATTTTTAGACGACCTTTATACTAGTTTCTCTGAAATTGAAGACCACCTCATAGATATTGAAGATGGCCTATCATCCGGTTCACTTAAGAATATTGATTTAGATTTACTCTCTTCTATAAAACATGATTGTATGATGGCAGAAAAGAATATGAGACGCTTAAAATATATCACACAAGATATTATGTCACTTAAGAGCGATACCAATCATATCTCCTCTCTTGTTTCTGCAACTTTTGAGTATTCCAATCATATAACATCCTACTCTCAACACTTAATTATCTTATATAACTCACTTATTAGTGAAAAGACAAATACAAGTATTAACAGACTTACAATCTTTACAGTATTTGCAACCCCGATAACAATTTTATCTGGTATCTATGGTATGAACTTTAAGTATATGCCCGGTGCTGAACACGAATTTGGATATTATTACATGGTAGGAATTATGATTCTTATATCATTTTTAATCTACTATTTCCTGAAAAGGAATGACATTATTAAATAACAAAAATATCCCCAGACCCTATATTGGATCTGGGGATATTTTATTTAAATTTTTTATTATAACTGTATATAAGGTAGAATAACATCGATAATCCTATTATCATTACTCCAAGATGGAAAAGTCCAACTGTTCTTCTATTACTAATAATGAAATACAGTCCTAGCACAAATAAAATTAATTTAAAAAGTAATCTTAATGTTTTGTTCATCAAGCTCACCCCACAGTATTTCAGCTGGTTTTAATGATACAATTTTTTCTGTACCAACACCATCATATACGGTTGTCTCTTGTAATTCATTTGTATTGTTAAGGAGTGCAACTTTTTTACTCTCTGGATAAACATTTAATTCAGTATGAATATTACTGGATGTAAATTTATAGAAGTCATCTTCTTTACCCATTGAATAAAAGATTGCTCTTGAGAGGATTCTGGTATTTTCATGACTGTATGGTAATCCCATGATGTATACACCACGCCCCTCACCATATGGATGAGCACTTAACACAACATTTTCATTTTGAATGGATAGTATTTCGGTATTTTCATTCAAGGCGTATGTGTTGTTAATTTGTTCTCCAAATACAAGTTCACCATCTAAATCTTTTGTTATAAAGTGATCATTTTCTACTGTCTCGTGATATTTATCTGTTGATAATGTAAAGCCAAGTTCTTTATCAACACCTAATATATCCGCAAGTTGGAAGAATCTTCCTCCTTTTTCATAAGCACTCGGTTCGCCCACTCCTATGAATCCATGACCTGCATCAACCCATTGACGGATTGTTGATACAATTTGTGGATCATTCCAAATATCTCCCCCTGAGAATGCTGTTTTTGCATCACCTGCATTAATGATGACATCTATATCACTTGGGATACCATTACGTATGTCTTCAAATGATATGAACTCTACATCAACATCTAGTCCAGATAGTGATTCAAGTACTCCTAAATATGAATATATTTGTTTGTAGTGTAAAGCATGTGCAACCATAAAAGCTTGCCATGTCCTTATTTTTCCCCAGGAATTCAGTACTGCTACTTTTGCACGCGAATATGTTTGTTTGTTTTCGATATTTTCGATAATATCTCTAAATTGATCTGCAGTATCTGCAACAAAATCAACAAAGTCCGGGAATTTATATGCAAGACTTGGATATCCACCATAACCAATTCTTGATAATGGTTTTCTCATAATAGCACGTCGTGCTGTTATCCAGTTCTCCACACCTTCAATTGTTGGATCATTGCCTACATAGAATGTATCTGGGAAAAAATATGGTAAGAATCTACCTTCTGTATATTTAACATGAGGTATATCTGATATCAGTCTCATTGTAAGACCACCACCAACACTACCTACTACAGCATCAATTCCAATATCACCAAAATATTTACCGTAAGGTTCTGTACCTATCCAGTTATCACCTAAGAACATAATTGCTTCTTTTCCATATTCATGAACAATATCAACAAGTTCTTTAGCTTCTTGAGTTACAAATCTTTGTGTAAAATCTAAGTAATCTAAATATTCTTTTGTTGGTGGAACGAACGTTGAGTTATAGTATCCTTTTTGGATGAAATCTTCAGCCGTAAGTCTATAACCATATTCTTCTTCAAATGCAATTAGTGCTTTTGGAGAAATGCTTGATCCATATCCAAACCAGTCAACGAATTTCTCTTTACGCTTGTCATTAAAGAAAAGTGTAAAGTGGTAGAAGAATGTTGTGAATCGAACAACATCGGTTTTTGGATTATTTTCCAACCACTCACGGAGTCTTACTTTCATTCTTTCTTTTGTTAAATCATGTCTAACATCAAAGGGAATATCATGTGGCTTATCGCCCCAGTCATTGGTAATGTGATTGTACATTTGTGTTGGATCCCAGATCATATAGGTTAACATATTCAGTGTATATTCATGGTAAGGTGTTGTATTTTCAATAGTAATTGTTAGTTTATCTTGATCAATACTCCATAAGGATACATCAATCAATTCACCCGTTGTTCTGTTATGAACTTGCCACCATTCTTTTGGATTATGTCTAAAGTCGGGTGCAATTTGTTCATCTAGAAAACCTGTCATAAATTCAAATGTAAGACTTGTATCTTTTGCAGTATGGTAATCTGTTCTAACGAATAGTTGTTGTGTTTGGTCAAAATGATTTAATGCAAATTCATTATCACCACGTGCCACGAAATATTTTGAATAATTAATTTGACCTAGATTGAGTAGATCTTCGTCTAAGTCAGTACCATCACTATCTCTAATAGCATCCGCTCCCCATTTTTCTATCAGTTCTTTTGTTTCTTCTATAAAATTTAGTTCAGCAGGTAGTGTAAATCTACCTTTTATTTTCTTACTCATTACTCTTTTATACCTCCTATGGTCATACCTTCAGTTAATTGTTTTTGAACAAACATATACAAAATTAAAGTTGGCAACATTACTATCACAAGTCCTGCGTATAAAGGACCTGGGTTTGCCGCCCCACGCGCTGCTTGTTGAAGGCTAACAAGACCTACGGGTAAGGTTTTCATATCTCCTGGCATTAATGTCAATGCAATAATATATTCATTCCAAAAAGATAGGAAGTTGAACAATATTATTGTCACAATACTTGGTTTAGCCATTGGAATCATAATTTTTGTCATTGTTTTAAAATGTGTTGCACCATCAATCCATGCTGCTTCTTCAAAAGCACGAGGCAATGTTTTAAAATATCCTCGTAGTAAGTAGATTGTAAAAGGCAATGCAGTGGATGCATAAACAATTGCTAGCATGAATCTATTATTAATAAATAGATTTGAAAGTCCTGTCAAAGCTTTAACCTTTTTATTCCAATCTAATAACATTAAGAATATTGGAATTACAATATAGTTAACGTTGATGAAGAGTCCACCCATCACCATCATATTAACGAGTTTTTTAGATTTAAATTCAAACCTTGATAATACGTATGCCGCAGGTAATGCCACTATAAGCAGTATTACAATAGCCAGCGCAGTAACAATCACAGAGTTCAAGAAATATTGACCCATTTTTGCTTTTTGAAAAGCGTCGATGAAGTTTTGGAAATGAAATCCTTCGGGCAGTTTCCATGGATTTGTATAAAATTCAGGTGCTGTCTTCAGTGATGCCATTAAAACCCAGGCAATAGGGATAATTATGGATATTGCTAATGAAAAGAGTGCAACATAGATAAATATTTTATATAAATTTAATTTTTCTTTCTTCATGTTACCCTCCTACATTTGTATACTTTCGCGTTCAGTTATCTTATTCAATATTGCAGACATTGCAAAAGAGAATAAGAAGACAACCACACCAATAGCCATTCCATAGCCATAAGATGCATTGTTATAAGCTTGTTTATATAGATAACTTAGGAATACCTCACTACTACCATTTGGTCCTCCACTTGTAAGTATACTTACAAATAAGAAAGCCATGTTAATAGTACTTATAACAAAGAATGTTAGTGTTGTTCTAATGTTTTCCCAAATTAATGGTAATGTTATTTGAAAAAATTGTTGGTACTTTGATGCTCCTTCAATTTCGGCAGCTTCAAATAAGTGTTCGGAAATTGAACTTATACTTGCCATATACATAACCATATAATATCCAATTGCTTGCCATATCATGGCTCCTGCAATAGAGAATAATATAATATTAGAATCTCCTAGAAATTGAATGTTTTTCCAGGTGTCGGGTTTAAATACTCTAATAATAGAGTTTAATAAACCACCAGCATCAACCGCATATATCTGCGCAAATACTGCTGATATTACAGCTACTGACAATATATTTGGTACATAGAATACTACTCTAAACACATTCGCTCCTTTTACTTTCTCTCTAACAAGTAAGTTTGCAAAGAAAATTGCAAAGAAGAATGTGAAGATCGTTACTACAACAATCAGTAAAATAGTATTTTGAAATGATTGTATAAAGAACTTATCTGATATCAACATTTTAAAGTTATCAAGTCCTATAAACGTTTTTTTAGGTGATAGCCCACCCCATTTAAACATAGACATTAAGAAAATGTTAAACGTTGGATAGACCATGAACACAAGCATTAGTATAACTGCTGGTGCTAAAGATGCAAAAACGAATCTTTTTTGTTGTTTTTTTCTGTCCATGGGACCTCCTTTCATTAAGATAGCGGTGAACTATCGCTCACCGCTATGAACATTATTAATTCAGTTTTAAATATTAGTTATATTTACCAATTGCTTCAATAACTTCGTCATACCAAGCATCAACAGTCTTGTCACCATTAACTACTGCGTTAACTGTTTCATAAAGAATGTCTTCAATCTTGTACCCTGGAACTACTGATTTAGCAACGAATCCAACTGTATTACTCTTAGCACCATTTGCATAGATGTTGTAGTAAATTTCATTGTCATCACCTTTTGGAATTAATTTATCTGATCCAACGATTGGTTGAACAGCTGGTGAATCACTTACATTGTAGAATTTGTCCGCTGCTATATCTGAGTATAGGAATGCTAAGAATGCTTTTGCATTGTCAACATTTTTCGCTCCTGCTGGGATGTATACTTCTTCAGTAAATGTTGATGAGTAACGATCTCCACCCTCTTTAATTGCTGGTACTGGAGCAAGTCCCCATGCAAATCCATCTGCACTTGGTGCTTTAGCTTCAGCCATTTCACCTGGTAACCATGTACCATTTGGCACAAATAGTGCTTTGTTTTCCATTACTAATTGTTGGTTCTTTTGGAAACCTTCGCTGTTAGCTTGTGCTACTGTATTTTCATGTGTATATTCTGCTAATTTCCCAACGATTTCAAATGCTTTTTTAGTCTTAGCATCTTTCCATGCATCTAGGTCATAGTTCATTAATTTGTTGTAATGATCTGTTCCTACTACTGCATTTAATAATGATGCAAAGAATCCATCAAAGTATCCTGTTGTTGGGTAAGTAAATAGTGCAATACCTTCTTCTTTAGCAATGTCGCCTAATGCAAACATTTCATCCCAAGTTGCAGGTATTTTCCAATCTTTAGCCTCAAATAATCCTTTGTTATAGAACATTCCAAGTGGTGAATAGAAATGTGGTGTTAGATATAGCTCGCCATCTTCGTATGGACGCACACGGTTACTGTCCAAGAAACCTGGCAATACTTTATCTTTAACTTTTACATCTTCACCTGGTACTGTCATGTCCAGTAAATCTTCGATATTTAGAATAGCTTCTTCAGCAACCATCGTATCTGTAAATCCATCTGTTGAACCAACAGCTAGGTAAACAAGGTCTGGTGCTTCATCCGCTTGAACTTTAGGACGTAAGATTTCACCAATGTTTTTCTCTAAAACTAGTTCAACTTCGATGTCATATAGTTTCTCGAATTCTTCAACTACTGCTTCCCATCCAGCTTTTCCATAACCACCCTCTAGTCCGTAGATAGTTAGGTTCCCAGAAAGTGTTTCTGGTTCATCCTTTTTAGTTGAACAGCCTGTTAATACAAGCAGTCCTACTAATAGTATTGCTAATAATTTTTTCATAAAATGTATTCCTCCTATGTATTTACATTATAGTATATGTGTAAGCGGTTTACTTTCGTTTTATTGGTATGGGTTTGTATTATCTTGCTTATTTTAAAAAATCAATTAAAACACTATGGTCTGTGTTTGTCGACAATTGCATTCATTTGGTCCCATTGATCGTTCATATCACTCACAAGTTTTAACTGCGTTCTTGACCTTACAAGGTTGTGATCATCATACGCTGTTTTAAAGTATGTATCACCTTGTAGGTAATCCGTTAAGAATCTAATTGCTGTTTCGATTGTAAGCATTTTTGCTCCAACAGGAAATAGAGTAATTTCTAAGTCTGTTAAAGACCCATCTGCACCTTCTAAAAAACCTTTAACATACGTTTCAAATAGATCGATATCAAAGTTAACCTTATTTAAATCTTTTTCATCTTCAAGTGCTGTAGTTGCACCAAATCTAATAGAATCCCCAAAATCATCAAGAGCAAATCCTGGCATTACTGTATCTAAGTCAATAACGCAGATTGCTTCATCAGATGCTTTATCAAATAGTACATTATTTAGCTTTGTGTCATTATGCGTAACTTTTAAAGCAAGTTCTCCTTTTTCATGTAGGTCCCACAATGTTTTAACAAATTCTTTTTCAGCTATGATCATATCAATTTCTTTTTGACATGTCTTTGCACGTCCTACAACATCTGCTTCTAATGCATTCATAAATGTTTCAAAACGTGAGGGTGTGTGGTGGAAATTATCAATTGTATAATTAAGGGTATCGATAGGGAAGTCTGCCAATAGTTTTTGGAAGTTTCCAAAAGCAACGCCACTTGCATAGAACTGTTGTGGGTCTTCAATTAAGTCATATGACTTAGTACCCTTAACAAAATGGTATGCACGCCATGCATTATCATCCTTATCAATATATAAATTTCCACCATCTTTAGTTAAAACTACTGTCAGTGTTTCCCTAGCAGGATCCCCACCCATTTCAGTAATTTTTTCACGTAAAAAATTAGTAACGTTAACAACATTTTCCATTAATTCAACAGGTCTTGTAAATACATTTGTATTTATTCTTTGTAGTATGTAATCATTCTCCCCATAGTCTAATCGGAATGTATCATTGATATGTCCACTACCATAAGGCTTATAGGAATTCATATCCCCTTCGAAACGAAACTCACTAATAATATCTTTAATATTCTTTTTCATATTTGATTCCTCCATAATATTCCCCTTTATTATAGAGCAAAAATCATACCTTTTGTAGATATTATCCAGAAAGAAACAACATTACACGCATAAACATCAAATATACATATATATTTGGTATAATATATAAGGTGATTGGATGCAAAACACATTAAACAAAGTAAAGTTCAGATACGTTGATAGCTCTAGATATGATGTCGATTGGCACTCAACAATGCATTCTCATGCATTTACAGAGCTTTTTTATGTTGTACAAGGTTGCGGGAGCTTCAAGTTTGGTGATGAGTTAATGCCTGTTACACAAGATGACATGGTAATTATCAACCCAAATATTATGCATACAGAAATATCAGATACTAACGATCCTTTAGAGTACATAGTATTAGGAATTGAAGGGATAGAATTTCTAAGTAATGAAAATAACTTGGGGCATTCAATGCATAACTATGTTGAGTATAAACATGAGATCTTATTTTACCTGAAATCAGTAGTTGATGAGGTTTCTAGAAATGAAATGTTTAATGAGCAAATTGTTGATTATCTATTAAAGATATTGGTAATGAATATCATTAGACGTACCGTCTCTGGGTTAAGAGTGCATCAAGGAGATAGAAATATTAATAAAGATTGTGTCTTTGTGGAGAACTACATAAACATACATTATCGAGAAAACATTACACTTGATAAGTTGGCTGATTTAACATTTTTAAATAAGTATTATCTGAGTCATGAGTTCAAGCGCTATTCAGGATATTCTCCGATAGAGTTTGTTTTAAACAAAAGATTAACAAAGGCTAAAAAGCTACTTGAAACAACAGACTTGTCTGTAACCCAGATATCTGAAATTACAGGATTTGGGTCTGCTTCTTACTTCTCACAATACTTTAAAAAACTTATTAAACTATCTCCCTCACAATACAGACAAAGTTTTAAGAAATAAGACACATCTTAGCTTTCAAACATATAAATCAAAAGGACTTATCTACTGTAAATTACAGTGATAAGTCCTTTTTAGTTTTAATATTTAATTACTTTTCTTCATAACCATTTGGGTTATTTGATTGCCATCTCCAAGAATCTTGACACATTGTCTTAAGATCTCTTTGTGCTACCCAACCAATTTCTTCTTTTGCTTTATGTGCATCAGCATAAACTGTTGCAATATCCCCAGGTCTTCTATCATTAATAACGTATGGTATTTGTTTACCTACAACATCTGAGAATGCTTTAACTAAATCAAGTACTGAATAACCAATACCTGTTCCTAGGTTATATACGGACACTCCATCACCCTTGTTTAAACGTTTCAGTGCATCAACATGCCCCACCGCTAAGTCAACAACGTGAATGTAGTCTCTAACACCACTTCCATCAGGTGTATCATAGTCATCTCCAAATACTGAAAGGTGTTCTAAATTACCTACAGCAACTTGTGTGATGTAAGGTACGAGGTTGTTTGGAATTCCTTTTGGATCTTCACCAATCAATCCAGATTCATGTGCACCAATTGGATTAAAGTATCTAAGAATAACAATATTCCAATCATTGTCTGCAGTATGAATATCTTTAAGGATATCTTCAACCATTAATTTTGTTGAACCATATGGACTTGTTGTTGATAAATCTGCTGACTCATCAATTGGAACAACCTTTGGTGAACCATAAACAGTTGCTGATGAACTGAATACAATGTTCTTAACATTGTGATCAGACATTACTTCAAGTAAGTTTAGAGTTCCTGTTATGTTGTTTTCATAATATAATAAAGGCTTTTGAACAGATTCACCTACTGCTTTTAATGCAGCAAAGTGAATTACAGCATCGATGTCTTCTTTATCAAATACTTCACTTAATGCTTTTTTATCAAGTAAATCTACTTCATAGAAAGTAATATCTTTACCTGAAATTTGTTTTACTCTGTCCAGTGCAATTTTTGAAGCATTGGATAAGTTATCCACAACGATAACTTCATGTCCTGATTTTAATAATTCCACACTTGTATGGGTACCGATATAACCAGCACCACCTGTTACTAATATTTTCATAAAATCCTCCTGTTTTTATTATCTTAACACAACCATCAATTATTTGTTATTTTATTATTGCTCTTTATCATCAGTTTATTGACTAAATATGCAATCAGTGTTCCCACTATTATTCCTACCAAGACATCACTTGGAAAATGAACAAAAAGATAGAGTCTTGAGAATGCCATTAAAAACGCCATAAATAAGAGTATGTTCTTATATTTAATATTATTTAAATATAAGAATGCAACAATTGCAAAGGATGAAGCAGCATGCCCTGAAGGGAATGAATAACTATTAGGGGCACTTATTAGAAGTTCAATTTGATCATATCCTATAAAAGGTCTGGGTCTTTGAACAAGTGGTTTTATAACCAACTCAACAAGTGCTAATTCTAATGCCAATGCAGCCAATGCAAAGTATGCTAATTTACGTGTTTTTTTATTGATAAATAGTATAAGGATCACCAGTAACCATATCTCTGCTGCATTACCTATGCGAGTAAAAAAGACAAAGAAGTTATCTAGAAAAGGCGTCCTTATTTTTTGTATTAATTCAAGTATCATATAATCCATATTATCACCTTGTAACATTGTAACACAAATATTTTAAGGTATAATAGGATTACGAACACTTAATTACATAATGATGGCTTTTAGGAGGAATTCAAATGAAATGTACATGGCATGCTCACTCTGTTGTAATGATAGAGACAATTAATGACTATAAAATAATTATAGATCCTTTTATTAATGGCAACACTTTAACTGATTTAAAAGTTGAAAACATTAAAGTGGATTATATTGTATTGACGCATGGTCACAATGACCACGTGGGTGATGCTTTAGAGATTTCTTTAAACAATGATGCTCCCATTATCGCTATGGTTGAATTGGCTGATTTAATGGAAAGCTTGGGTGCAAAGGTGCATCCTATGAATATTGGTGGAAGCCATAAGTTTCCATTTGGAACACTTAAGTTTACACAAGCAATCCACAGTTCACATTATACCTATGAGAATAAAAGCATTCCTGTTGGACTTGCAGCAGGGGTCATTGTAAATGATGGTGCAAGTACCCTTTATCACGCAGGTGATACAGCACTTTTTAGTGATATGAAATTAATCGGACCTGTTGATGTGGCATTTATCCCCATTGGGGATAACTTTACCATGGGAATCAATGATGCACTGCTTGCTGCTGAATATGTAGATGCAGGACTTGTTGTTCCAATTCACTATGATACTTTTGATATTATTAAACAAAACCCATATGAATTTATCAACAGATTAGAACTTGCAAATGGTTTAGTACCAGAAATTGGCGAACCATTTGATATTAATTAAAGGAGATTTAAATGAAAGAAGCAATATTTATTGGGTGGAACAGATGTTCTACTTGTAGAAATGCAAAGAAGTTTTTAGATGAAAATAATATTGAATATACTTATAGAGATATGATGGATGAAAATCCAAAGCCTGAAGAACTTAAAAAATGGATCAGCGATTTTGGTGTTCCTGCTAAAAGATTCTTTAACTCAAATGGCCTAGTCTATAGAGAAATGGGATTAAAAGATAAAATTGACGACTTAAGTGAAGATGAGCAAATTGAACTTCTAGCAAGTACAGGTAAACTTATTAAAAGACCTTTATTTATTGGAGAGCATGGTGTTCTTGTTGGATTTGTCAAAGAAATGTATGAAACACTAATATGATCATTTTATTGTCACCCACTAAGAAACAAAAACTTGTCAAAAATAGATTTGTAGATACACCTTTACTTTTTGATGATAAAAAGAAACATGTTTTAGAAACAGCACAATCCTTATCTTTTGAAGATATTAAGACTAACTTCAAGATCTCAGATAATCTAAGTCAAACAACTTTAGATTACTACCAAGACTACAAGGAACATTCTCCTGCCATATTTACATATACAGGTGAAGCCTTTAATGCACTGAGTCCACTCACTTTATCAGATGATGAATTAAAACGTGCAAACAATCATATTTTAGTATTTTCTGCCTTATATGGATTGGTTCAACCTTTTAATCTTATTTCAAGATATCGTTTGGATCTAATCAATAAATTTGATTTCAATTTGAAGAATTATTGGACTGATACAATAACTAACTATTTCAATACTGCCAATAGACCCTTAATCAATTTAGCATCTGATGAGTTCTCAGAACTTATCGATACAAATTGTCTAAGTGTCCCATTACACAACATTCACTTTCTAAATAGAAAAGATAATGTCTGTAGGGTTGTTAGTGCACATGCAAAAAAAGCACGAGGAGCATTTGCCCGCGCGCTTATTCAAGATAATTTTCCAAACTTAGAAGATATTGTTGTCGAAGACTACATATTCTCTCACAAGGAAGATAATAATTATTACTATATTAAAGACTTCAACGAGATAGGCTAATGCCTGTCTTTTTTTGTATAAAAAAAGTAGACTTTTTCAAGTCTACTTGTTGAGTTATTATTTAGAAATTTCTACTTTAACTCCAGGTCCCATAGTTGTTGAAATAACTTGGTTTTTCACGTATGCACCTTTTACAGCTGAAGGACGAGCCTTTAGCAGTGTGTCTTGGATTGCTTTAAAGTTTTCTACTAGTGCTTTATCATCAAATGATACTTTACCAATAATAACGTTAATGTTTCCATCTTTATCAACACGGTATTCTACTTTACCTTTTTTAATTTCTTCAACAGCTTTAGCAACATCCATTGTTACTGTACCTGTTCTTGGGTTTGGCATTAAACCTTTAGGTCCTAATACACGTCCAAGTTTACCTAATTCACCCATCATGTCTGGTGTTGCTACGATAATATCGAAGTCAAACCATCCTTTTTGGATATCTTCAAGTAATTCTTTTCCACCTACAAAGTCTGCACCAGCATCCTTAGCTTCTTGTTCTTTCGCACCTTGCGTAATAACAACAACTTTTTGTGAACGGCCTGTTCCGTTAGGAAGTACCATTGCACCACGGATTTGTTGGTCAGCATGACGTGGATCTACGTTTAAGAAAAATGATGCTTCTACTGTAGCGTCAAATTTTACAAAACTTGTTTTCTTAGCAATTGCAATTGCTTCTTCTACTGTGTGTACTGCGTCTCGATCAAGAAGTTCAAGAACAGCTTTACGGTTTTTAGTTAATTTACTAGCCATATCTTAGTCCTCATACCCTTCTATTTCAATTCCCATGTTTTTTGCTGTACCAGCAACAATTTTCATTGCCGCTTCAACATCATTTGCATTTAAGTCTGGTAATTTATACTCAGCAATTTCACGCAATTGGTCTGTTGTTATTGTACCAACAACTTGGTTATGTGGTGTCGCTGCACCTGATTTTGCACCTGCTACTTTTTTGAGCATTACTGATGCTGGAGTTGTTTTTAATACGAAATCAAATGATTTGTCATCATAAACAGTAATCTCCACTGGAACTGTATCTGCTCCACGCTCTCTACTTGCATCGTTAAATGCTGTACAGAACTGAGGCATATTAATACCTACACCTGCTAACGCTGGTCCTGGTCTTGCGCCACCTGCAGGAAACTGCAGTTTAACGACTTTAGCAACTCTTTTACTCACACGACATTCCTCCTCTTTTTATAAAAATTGTCTGTGATGTGGTTTTAATGAACGGTTGCACGTCCTCCCACAACAAAACGCCCTTTTAATAGGCTTTACTATTATATGATTTTGCAATATGCTTGTCAATCAATAACGCCTCTATTTAGATAATAATAGTCATTAATTGACACTTTATGAACTAAGACAAAAAAAGCATCCAAAATCGGATACTTTTTATAATAAAATCGATTATAGACTCATGAAGTGTTTGATAGCTTCTGAAATAGAGCCCGCCTTCTGTGAGATTTGGGATACAACATCTTGATCTCCATGATGCATAGCGTATCCTTCAAAGTTTTTTAGCATTTGAAGATCATTATGTGCATCTCCAGCTGTTCCTACAAAAGGATTTTCATAACTTTGAATATACTTTGATAAAGCAATTGATTTGTCTGTTTTAGCGCTTGCAATATCTATATCATTATAGTTTGGTAATGCCTTAACATGTTGTCCATACTTTGAGTTAATCTCATCACATGTACCACGTGCTGCTGCAATAGATGGCATACTGCTGTATAATCCTTTAATATTATTATCCAGAATTTTTTCTAAAGGAATTGCAAATCTTTGTAGAAATTCATTTTCCTCACCAAAGCTACTTACATCATATCCATCAGAAACTGAGTAGTGGATTGCACCTGATTCTTTTAAGTAATCAAGAACTTCCATTCCTACTGTATTATCGATATCTAGACTGTGGATTTCTTCGAAGTTATTGTCTACAATAACACCACCGTTAATACCAATAACAAAATCGACTGGTATATCGTATTTTTCAATTTCATTTCTAATTGAACTGATCATACGCCCGGTAGCAATTCCAAAAACGCCACCTTCACTTCTAAATTTTTTAATTGCTTCTAAGTCTTTTTTAGTTACATTTTCATTTTGAAATAATGTACCATCATAGTCTGTTGCAAATATTTTTTTCATTTTATCACCTAGGCTATTATACCAAATGCATAAGAAAAGGCGAATTATTCGCCTTTTGCTATATATTATAGAATTCCTTTTACTTTGTTAACAACATTTTCAACTGTGAATCCAAATTCTTTAAATAGAACATCTCCAGGAGCTGAAGCACCGAATCTATCTAGTGTTACATAGTCTCCGTCAAGTCCTACATATTTACCCCAAGATAGAGATGCGCCCGCTTCAATAGCAACACGTTTTCTAAGTTCTTTTGGTAATACTGAGTCTTTGTATTCTTGTGATTGTCTTTCAAACAATTCTTGAGAAGGCATACTTACAATACGTACACCAATTCCTTCTTCTTCAAGTTTTGCTTTAGCATTAACTGCTAGAGATACTTCTGAACCACTTGCAAGTAATACAACATCTACTTTGTCACTCTCTTCAAGGATGTAAGCACCTTTTAAGGCTTCTTGTGAACTTCCTTTAAGTTGTGGTAAGTTTTGTCGTGATAATATTAATCCAACAGGAGCATCTTTAGATGTCATTGCAACAGTCCATCCTGCCATTGTTTCAGTTGCATCAGCAGGTCTGAAATCAATGAAGTTAGGTTGTGCACGTAACATTGTTAATTGTTCGATTGGTTCATGCGTTGGACCATCTTCACCAACACCAATTGAGTCATGTGTTAGTACATATGTTAATGGTGCTTTCATAACTGATGAAAGACGTGCCATTGGTTTTAAGAAGTCTGCAAATACGAAGAATGTTGCTACGTATGGTTTTAATCCACCGTATAGTACCATTCCATTTCCCATTGCAGCCATTGATAATTCTCTTACACCAAAGTGTAAGTTTTTACCTGCATAGTTGTCTGCTGAGAATGATGTTTCATTTGTCATCATTGTCATTGTTGATCCAGCTAAGTCCGCTGATCCACCAAACATATTATTTACTTTATTATTTAAACGGTTGATAACAATTCCTGATAGGCTTCTTGTTGCAACTGCTTTGTCTTCAAATTCCCACAAGTCTTTATCATTTGTAAAGTCTTCAAGTGTTAATTCACGTGTATCTTCTAGATATTGTGCATAACTTTCTGGGTGAGCTTTGGCATATTCTGCAAACATTGCTTCCCATTCTTTATAAGAATCATGTTTTTCTTTTTGAACTGATTCAAAGTGATCGTATACTGCTTCTTCAACAAAGAATGGTTCAGTACTTGGGTAGTTCATGTTTTCTTTAAGTTTAAGAATGTTCTCTTCTCCAAGTGGAGCACCGTGTGTTGATGCGCTTCCTTCCATTGGGGAACCAGCACCAATCTTAGTGATTACTTCAATGAATGATGGCTTATCTAAGTTTGATTTTGCCTTTTCAATTGCTGCATTGATTGCTTCAGTATCATTTCCATCTTCTACTAAGAAAGTTTCGAAACCATAAGCTTCATAACGTTGTCTAACATTTTCTTTAAATGCTAAATCTGTACTACCTTCAATTGTAATACTATTTGAATCATAAAGAACAATCAGTCTTCCAAGTTCTAAAGTACCAGCAAGTGAACTTGCTTCACTTGTAATACCTTCCATCATGTCTCCATCACCTGCAAGAACATAAGTAAAGTTATCAAATACTTCATAACCTTCTTTGTTATATTTACTTGCTAAGTGAGCTTGTGCCATCGCCATTCCTACAGCTGTAGCAAGCCCTGCCCCCAGTGGGCCAGTTGTTGTGTCAACACCATCAGTATCGCCCAGTTCTGGGTGTCCTGGTGTGTTTGAACCGAATTGACGGAATTGTTTTAGATCATCAATACTTACTTCATATCCGTATAGGTGTAATAATGAATATAATAAAGCAGATGCATGTCCTGCAGATAGAATAAAACGGTCTCTGTTAATCCAGTTTGGATTTTTGGAATCTATTCTTAAATGATTTTCCCAAAGTGTTTGTGCCATTGGCGCAGAACCTAATGGTTTACCCGGGTGTCCAGAATTAGCTTTTTGTACCATATCTACTGATAAAGCACGAATTGTGTTAATTGCTTTTTGATTTATATTTTGTGTCATAGTATCCCTCTTTCTCTATTAATATAGCCTATTTTAGGCTTTTATACAATGAATCTTCTTTCTTTTAAGTGTCAAAAGAATCCAGATAATACTGGATCCTTTTTTCGATATTCAAGCTTTATTCTATCGTGTCGATAATATCATTGATTGCTTTTGAAAGTCTTGTGTACTTCTCTTTTGCTAAATCAAGGTTGGTATCTTTAACACAGTAATAGAATTTACATTTTGGTTCAGTACCTGAAGGTCTCAGGGCAATCCAGGAGCCATCTTCTAGAATGTATTTTAATACATTTGATACTGGGAATTCTAATTTATTATTGTCAGAATCTATTTGATTTAAGTAGTCTTCTTTTTTACTTACCTTAATATCTGCAAAAGATGCATGATTTGATTCTCTAAAACTTGTTAGAATTCTTTGAATTCTTGCAAGTCCAGCTTCTTTTTCTAGTGTTAGTGACTCTAATGTATCATAGTATGCACCGTGCTCTTTGTATAAACCTTCAAGAACATCAATAAATGTTTTATCGTGGTTTTTATAATATGCACATGCTTCTGATACTGCAATACATGCTTGTAATGCATCTTTATCTCTAACAAAATCTGCCAGTAAGTATCCATAGCTTTCCTCATAACCAAAAACAAAGTTTTTAGTATGTGCTTTTCTATGAGACTCAATTTTTTCACCTATATATTTAAAACCTGTTAATGTTTTTTC
>JAAYGI010000103.1 GCA_012727815.1 Erysipelothrix sp. | reverse complement strand
GTCTAAAGGTGAGTTTGAAAATAAATATCCAAGTTTATATTTCAGTGATGAAAATATGTCAGATGAAACATATGATAGCTTTATAAGGGATAGTTATAAGGGTGGTTGGTGTTATTGCAGACCAAAGAAGTCAAATACAGTTTATACATATCAATATGATAAAGTATATGCAGTGGGTTGTACATTAGATGTTAATAGTCTATATCCGAGTATGATGCATAGTGATAGTGGCAACATATATCCTTATGGTTTACCTATAAGAGTTGAAAACTACACAGGTGTCACATGGACAAATACATTAGAAGAAATAGCTAAAGACTGGAATAGAAATAGAATATTATTTAATGAGTACTATTTTGTAAGGGTTAAATGTAGGTTTAAGATAAAAGAGGGATATTTACCATTTATTCAAGTAAAGCACAATAATTTATATCCATCTAATAAAATGCTTACAACATCAAACCCAGTCGATAAAAAAGGAAACGAGTTGACAATGAATGTATATCCTGATGAAAATGGAAGACCAGTTGAAGAACCTTTTTATATCACACTGACACTTACTTGTATTGATTTAATGCTTTTTGTAGAACACTATGATATATTAGAGTTTGAGTTACAACAAAAAGTTGTATTCAAGGCAACATCTGGTATGTTTGATACATACATTGATAAATGGAAAGAAGCAAAAATAAAGGCAACAAAAGATAAGAATAAGGGTTTAAGGTCTATTGCAAAGCTATTCCTAAATAATTTATATGGAAAATTCGGTACAAACCCAATAAAGACAAAGGTAAAGGCAAATCTATTAGATGGTATATTGAAATTTACAATAGAAGATGATACACCTGACGTTCCTGATTGGGGTTATGTTGCTGTTGCAAGTGCTGTAACATCTTATGGTAGAAACTTTACAATAAGAGCAAGTCAGAAATTCTTTTTTGGCGATGATTCGCAAGGTTTTATATATGCTGACACTGATAGTATGCACATGAATCTAACTAAAGAAACAATACTTAGATTAGCTAAGGAAAACAATATACCTATTCACGACAGTGCATTTAATAGTTGGGCTATTGAAAGCGAATGGTGTCAAGCTAAATTTATAAGACAAAAGACATATGTTGAAAGAATTGTAAATGGTGATAAGACAGAGTATGATGTTAAATGTGCAGGTATGGGTAAAAGGTGTAAAGAGTTATTTAATATGAGTTTAAACAAAGAAGAATATAATATTGATGATATGACTTATGATGAACTTTTATTTATGAAAGGGTTATATAGAATAAAGAATAAACCTGAAATACCTATAGAAGAATTATTGAAGATGCCTGATTGTGATAGAACAATAGATGATTTCAGATTAGGTTTGCAGATACCGTCAAACATAAAGGCAAAGCAAATAGATGGTGGTACTTTATTAACTGAATATGCATATGAGTTAAGAGCATAATAAAAGACCCTCTACCTATGTGAAAATAGATAGAGGGTTTGTTTATTTTATAAAATTATTCAAATCTCAAATTTTTATTAACTGAGTAACTAAGTGTACTGCC
>JAAYGI010000102.1 GCA_012727815.1 Erysipelothrix sp. | reverse complement strand
GTTGTATCCTGTAATCACTTCTTTTTGTTCTGGATAGCGTACAATAAAACCAAAGTGATGTGAATTCTCTTTAATATACTGTGCTTCATCCTTCTTTGTCACAAGTGAACTGTCTGTATGGGTAAAATCAAAGGTATAACCCGTTTGATGTTCAGAATGGCCTGGACGAGCCGATACCTTGTCTGCATGTTCTTGTCCATATGCCTTCACAATACTTTCATACGAGCGAATTTGTTGCTCATATGAGCGATATCCACTATAGCCATCACCTATATCTAAGCCCTTCGTTTGCATTGTTTTCTTAAACTCAATAAATGCTTCGTAAGCTTCTTTATTTTCTCCATCTCCAAAATCTTTTGGGATGGGATGTTTTTTATTTACGATTAAAAGCCCCTTAACATAGTGTGGCGTATACAAGGTTGGATCCTTTTGTACAACAACATGAATCTCTATTTCAACTTCACTTTTATTAGAAGATTCATCACTGACTACAAGCGTTGTACGATATTGACCAATAGTACCAAGATCCGCTGCATTTAACACTTCAATTTCATACCAAGAATGATCATCCACTTCAATAAGCAGTGAATAATCTAAATATTCCGTATTCACAATCACTTCAACTTGATCATTTAATACGGTTATTTTTGGTGCTAAAGTGTCAACAACATTAATTGTAACATCCGCTTCATAAGTGTTATCTTTATAATTATAGATGAGTGTGAAGGGATGTTTTCCAAGTGGTATATGTTCAATGTCAAACACTTCTAATGTTTTTAAACTTTCACTCACATTAATGTCAATAGTCTCAAGCTCATCTTTACTAAACCAATCCTCAGCATCTAAAGTAAATGGTTCTCCCAATTCAATAATTAATTGTTCAATGATAAGCGCTGGACCACTTGAAGTTTTTAATTGTTGATAAGTAAAAAGACCAGAAAATATAATGATGAATAATGCGATTAAAATACTCACACTTGAAATTTTTAAGCGTCGCATCAAAGCACCCCCTTTCACATATTATAACAAATCTAAGTCTACTTTTTGAAGTAAAAAAAGCTATGTTACACTCCTTACATATTGGAGATAACACAGCTTTCTTATAAACGCTTCAAATATTAGACTTCAGTTCTTCTAACAACAAGCCATGTACTCAACATAAATATTAGAGATAAACCTGTAAGTGAGATTAAAGGGACAATTAAACTTGGTTGTTATCTATACATAAATATCGTTATGATTACAGGATTAGTTTTGAATTCTCCGAGATCCGAAAACATAAGATATCGGTGTTACAATTACTGAAACAAGTGCTTCTTACTTGATATACTCTACTATTATAGGATTATCTGTTAGATCATCTGTAATAAGTATCGTTTTACTTGCGAGTATTGATATGTATTCACTAGGAGTCTTTAATGTCTTAATTAAGGATAAGTTAAGGTTATTTTCACTATCGATAGTGACATAATTTAAAGTTAAAACACCGTTTATATCCAATTCAATAATCGCACCATCTTCATAATCATCAATTTTTGCTATTGATTGGACGGGTTGCAGTGATTCACTCATGTTTATTGTTTGATTTAAATCAGTAAATACTAAGTTTGGAGAGCTATTCAATTCGGTAGTTGTAAATACGATCTTATCATTTACTTGAATGAAATAACGCATGATATAATCTTCAAAATACTCAACAGAAGTTTCACTTCCATCATAGACATATAACTTTGATGTTAGGGTATCATCTAAATTACTTTTTCTTACAACCGAGAAGATGATTTCGGAATTATCAGCATCTAACACCGGTCCACTTGACCAATTCCAGTATGTTGACTGATCAAAATCTTCATTCTCAATGATCTCACTAGCTACTTCAATTACTTTTTGATGTGTAGATACATTCAATAAATAATTTTCTTTAATAATTCCACCTGATGTATCAGAAATGAAGTCTTCAACTAATGCATATACCGTATCATCCAAAACATTTAGTACAGGAACACTAAGTATAAAATTAGATTTACCTGAAAATATAAGTTCATGCTGTGTCACATCTTCAATACTGACGCGTTGAATATAATAGTGAATATAATTATCATCAAATTGTGCAACCTTTGGAATTGTTACATAGTAATAATATCC
>JAAYGI010000101.1 GCA_012727815.1 Erysipelothrix sp. | reverse complement strand
ACCTATGACAAAGCCGTAAGGATCAGTAACGTGTGCAATTATTGATAACATCATCGCAAAATCAACGATCATACTATCTATGATTTTAACTGCTTCAGGATGTCCATCTTGTGCAACTTTGAATACATCATATGCTGATGTTATATCTTTAGATATTGATTTTTGTGCTTGCTGGACAATTCCAGTACCTGATGCCCAGTTTTCAACTGCTCCTGCATTGAGGTGGTTTAATTTCGGACGGTCTCTATCCACGATGATGTTTGCAACTTCACCTGCATAACCAACACGCCCTGAAACTACCTTACCATCAACGATTAATGCTCCGCCAATACCTGTGGATTGTGTAATGTAGTAAACTACCTTCTCACCACCACCGGCACCAACAAGTGCTTCTGCAAGACCAGCTACGTTTGCATCATTATCAAGATAAACTTTTAAGTTAAGTCTTTTTTCAAGATAATCTACAACTGGGAAAAATTGAAAGTCTTTAAGATTGGTTGCAATGGTAATACAACCCTTCTCTGCATCTACAGGTCCAGGAATACCTACACCTACTGATATCGCTTCATCCTTATCCTGAAGTGTTGATATCATATTAATAATGTTATCAAGCACAACAGTTGGACCTTGATCAGCTAAAGAGGGTCTTTTGACCTCTTCTAATATCTGACCTGTATCTGTTACTATAGCAACACGAACATTTGTGCCACCTAAGTCAACTCCAATATATTTCTTCATCTTATATCCCCTTACTGATAATTAATATTTATTACAATTATTTAACGTCAATAATTTTCATTGTGTTTGTTGCACCAATACCTGATGGGTATCCTGCAGCAATAATAACTTTTTGACCTGGTTTGATACCATAACGTTTTGCAATTTCTGATGCCAATTCATCATCATTTGCCATGTTGTTTTTAACATCTGATACTAAAGGTACTACACCCCATACTAGTGCTAAACTACGGCGTACAGTTTCATCAAATGTAACTGCTAGTACTGGAACGATTGGACGGTATTTTGAAATACGACGTGCTGTGTTTCCACTTTGTGTAAATGCTACAACTGCTGCTACATCTTTCATGATAAGGCAAGTTTCAGCAATTGACATACCAATTGAGTCTTGTGTTGTTGCGTGTGATGATTTGATTGAAACATCTAATCTTTCACGGAATGGGAAGATTGTTTCCATTGCTACTGATGTATTGTACATTGTACGAACTGCTTCAAGTGGGTAGCTACCAACTGCTGTTTCACCTGATAACATGATTGCATCTGTTCCATCTAATACTGCATTTGCAACATCTGATGCTTCTGCACGTGTAGGTGTTGGGTTATCTTGCATTGACTCTAACATATGTGTTGCAGTAATAACTGGTTTTCCTAAACGGTTTGAAATTTTGATAATTTCTTTTTGATAAATTGGTACTAAGTGTGAAGCAACTTCTACTCCAAGGTCACCACGTGCAACCATTACACCATCTGCTACTTCTAATACTGCTTCAATGTTGTCATAACCTTCTTGGTTTTCAACTTTAACGATAATTTGGATATTTCCTTTACCTTCTGCTTCAAGTACACGACGGATATCAAGTACATCACTTGGACGACGTACAAATGATGCTGCAATGTAGTCTACATTGTTTTGTGCACCAAAACGAACATCTTCTTCGTCTTTTTTACTTAAGAATGGCATTGATAATACAACTCCTGGGATGTTAACACCTTTACGTGTTTTTACAAATCCTGGGTTTTCAACTCTACAGATTAGATCTGTTTCATCTTTATCAATAATTGTTAGACGGATTTTACCATCATCAATTAATAAGAAATCTCCAGCTTTAACGTCTCCGTAAACTTCTGGTACTAAAAGACAGAATCTTTCTTTAGTTCCTACGAAATCTGCATCGAATCCTACTTTAACAATATCGCCTTCAGCAAACTCAACTGCTCCATCTTGCATATCAGCAAGACGAATTTCTGGACCTTTTGTATCCAGTAAGATTGAAATATTAATTCCTGTTTTCTTACTTACTTCACGAACTCTATCCATACGTTTTTTATGGTTTTCGTGAATGTCGTGTGAGAAGTTAAAACGAACAACGTTCATACCTTCTAGTGCTAATTTTTCAATCATCTCTGCAGATTCACTTGCAGGTCCTATTGTACATACTATCTTTGTTTTCTTTAAAAATTCCATGTTTAATCATTTCCTCCTGTTAAACTAATCTTTGGTGTAAATCAAATAATGGTTTACGTGACTTTTTAGTCACATTTAGTGCCTCTTCAATATCAAGAGCAACATACTTATCATTTTGAAGACAAACGCAAACGCTTGTTTTTCCTGATAATAAAGCAGTAAGTGCAAAATCTCCATATTGAGTTGCTATAATTCTGTCTCTTGCAGTAGGTGATCCACCTCTTTGTATGTGGCCCAGTACTGTAGAGCGACCAGAGAAACCTGTATTTTTAGAAACCTTTTGAGCAAAGAGCTCAACATCTGTAATTTTTTCCGAAATAATTACAATTGCATGACGTTTCTTTTTTCTCTCGTCAATTTGTTGAAGCGTTTTTAGAATGTGACTTTCATCAAATCCTGTTTCTTTGGTAATAACTACCTCAGCTCCAACTGTTATACCTGCATAGAGTGCAAGGTCACCTGATCTGTTACCCATAACCTCTACTATGGAACAGCGGTGGTGTGAAGATGATGTATCGCGTAATTTATCAACGTTTTCTATAATAGTATTTAATGCCGTGTCAAATCCTATTGTATAATCTGTTGATGCGATGTCATTATCGATTGTTGCTGGAATACCAATAACATTGATACCCATTTCGGATAATGCAGCGGCTCCTTTATAGGTTCCGTCTCCACCAATAACAACCAATCCTTCAATACCTTTATCTACAAGGTTTTTGACAGCACGTTCTCTAACATCAGTAAGTTTAAACTCATCTAATCTTGCTGATCCTAAAATCGTACCACCTTTTGTAATAATATCACTTACGAAGCCACGATCCATTTCAAATATATCGTTATCTACAAGCCCTTGATATCCATCTCTTATACCATAGACTTCAAGACCTTGTGCTAAACCAGCACGGACAACAGCTCGAATACTTGCATTCATCCCCGGAGCATCGCCGCCGGAAGTTAGTACAGCTATTTTCTTCATAATTCACCTCATCTTATATATTACCATTTAATTGTGCAATTTTGCACAATTACTTGTAAATATTCTATTTTCTTCGCCTATTCTCACCACTTATTTCAATTGGACGCCCAATTGCGAGGATTCTATCGACAAAACGCTTAGATCTTATGCGATCTAGATTACCTCTTGTATCAAGTGCATACACATTTTCTAACATTTCTGGTGTGTAATTACTTGTAAATATGGTTTTTCTGAAGTTTTCTAGGCGGGCATTGAGTAGTGGAAGTAAAACTTCATCCCTACCCCATGCTGATATTGGCTCGGCCCCAATATCATCGATAACCAGAACATGAACATGTTTTAATCTTTCAAGACTTGTGTCTGTTGTAAAGCTACCAAAGTTTCCTTTTAAATGAGATAAAAGGTCAGATGGACTTACAAAGGCAACACTTTTTCCTTCTTTAGCAAACTTATTAGTTATACACGCTGCAAGATAACTCTTTCCAACTCCTAAATCACCATAGATATATAATCCCAAAGCTTCATCTTTACTGAAAGATATAGCCTCTTTAAAAGCCAATAAATATGATTTCGTATCTGTGTTTGTAATATGAATATCTTTGAAATCAGCTTTTTTAAGAGAATCATTGAGGGGAAAGACTTGATAATTACCAAAGTGTTTCTGAGCATCTATAGCATCTTTACTAACATCTAGAAATGTATACTCTTCAAGTAAAAGTCCTGATGAACTATCATAATGTAAATCAACATAACCACCCAGTGTGGGATTAGATTTCAATTGTTCTTTTGATATCTTTGATATTCTTTCAATATCATGAAGCCATTTTTCAAATTTTAATGCGTTGTTTTCTACGACACTAAAAGGACAATCATACTTTTCCATAAACTTTATAATATGGACATGATTGCGTAATGCTTCTATTAGATGCTTTCGTTTTTCTAAAGCATCCTTATCTAAGTTGTAAGAGAAATCTCTAAGACTCATGTTTATTCACCTTCTTCTAGCATTGCTTGAATTGAGGCTTTCAGTGCTTCTTGTTCATCTTCACTTAAAGCTTCGTCCTGAGTATACTCAGGCATTTCTTGTGTATACTTAACTTTCTTTTTCTCAAATTTCTTTGGTTTTTCTTTAATTTGATTTTTTGCATCTTCTAGAGTTTCAACATTATTTCGTTTCCATGTAGATGCTATTTTTTCAACATAAGCTCTGTTTAAGTTGTTATCATTTACTTTAAGTACATATTCTACTAAAAAGTTAATAACTTGGTTACTGAAACCAAAGTTTGTTGTCAGTGATTTCACTAGATTTTGATCAGATCCTACAACATATTCATAGCCTTGTTTATAGCGAATAAAGCTAACTGGGTCTACATCATATGGATTCTCTTCATCAACCTTCATGGCACCATATTGTCTTTCTAATTGATAAACAAAACGTTTTGTATCAAACTTCTTAGTTTCAAAGTTTGAACTGTTAATCATGAAGCGTTTCATAGTTTCAAAATCAACATCAAACAGAGTTCCAACCTCTTCTATCAAACGTTTGATTTGAGGTGTTCTGAATTCTAATGGATAAACAATATTTGGAATACTGTCAAAGAACCCTTCAATATCAAAACGTGGTTTAACAGGTTCATAAACTGTATCTTCAATTGCGGATTTAATATCCACATGCTCTTGTGTATTTCTATTTGGATCTGGTTTTAAATCTTTTACCTTCGCATCTTGTGTTGCGAATTCTTTTTCAAGTGATTCATCCCATATGGCAAGCCTGTTAGGATCAAATCTTTTCGAAATATCGTTTCCTATAATTGCCTCAGGCGCACTTACATACTTAAGTACCATTGCTTTTAAAGCTTCTTGTCCTGAAACAATTGAATACAGTCTTCCATACATTGGATGTTGTAAGAATTCTTTTGCTTTTAAAGGCTGATTT
>JAAYGI010000100.1 GCA_012727815.1 Erysipelothrix sp. | reverse complement strand
ATGTTACATATCGCTTCCTTTTTAATACTTCATTTGTAACTGAACGCGTCATTATGAATGAAAGTACCACTCTGAAATATCCTTTACGAGTCTTTCCCACTGCCATTCCTGGCACAAAAAAATATATATCTGATTTTTCAACATTTTATCAGACTAACTTCAAATTGAGTGTTTGTCTATTTGTGTTTATTTTTTCTGATCAACTTATGGTCAATTCTGGTCAATTCTATGACTTAAAACTTGTATTCCTAGAAAAATATGGTAGAATACAGTTGAGGAAAAAGTTTAAACATTAGAAAAGACGAGCGTGAACTCGTCTTTTCTTTTTGTCTTTGTAGACTCAGCTTCGGAGGAAAAAGTTTAAAACGCTTCAGTTAGCGTTTCAGTAAGATTGCTATCAGTATTAAAACTATGATTAATAGTTCCATTACTGGCTTTCCCCCTACATTTAACTTTGACCTCCAGAGCTATATAGCTTTTCGGTCATTAAGAACCCTCCTTAGCAATAAAAGTATATCATTATCTATAAAATATGAAAGGGTTTTCTTTACTTATGAGACTTATCGAATAATGTTACTATATTCATAATTTTTATAGGTAAAGACAGCTTTAGTATCTTGTATTAAGGTAATTAATATTTCACCTATTGAAGTCATAGAAAAATGTTGTACAATGCAGTTGAGGTTAAAGTTAAATCGCTTTAGTTAGCGTTTTAGTAAGATCGCAATCAAACCTTAGAAAAGACGAGCGCTTACTCGTCTTTTCTATTTAACTTTACAGACTTAGCTTTTACACATTTTGTATCATTATTTTTAATATAAGGTAGTCTTATTTTCTTATCGAATAATCTTACCTGGATTCATAATTTGATGTGGATCAAAGACATCTTTAATGCCTTGCATCAGGGCAATTTGTGTTTCACCGAGTGATGCTTCTAAGTAGATTTTCTTGGCATGCCCAATACCATGTTCACCAGATACTTGTCCATTAAGATCTTGTGCCTTTTTATACATTTCATCCATGCATCGCTTGACAGTAATATTCCACTGCTCATCATCCATATCATCCTTACATACATAAATATGTAGATTACCATCACCTGCGTGACCAAAACTTCTGATTCTAACCTTTTCTTGAAGGGATAATTCTTTTACAAATTCCATAAAGGAATAAATATCATTAATCGCTAAGGCAACATCACACTCATCCATAATCGTCGTTGAGCTTTTTATTGCTTCTAAGAAGGCACCACGTGCACTCCATATACTACTTTGGCGCTCTTGTGTATCAGAGATAAAGACATCAATGGCCCCAGCATCTAAACTCAGTTTGGCACAGGCATCAATCATCAGATCAAGTTCTGCTTGATTGTTGCCACTGTAGGAGACAATCAAATAGGCTGGATGCTCATTACTTGGAAATCCCTTGCCTAAAAACTGTTGTGAATCTAAAATAACTTCCTGTTCCATAAATTCAACGGTCGTCGGAATGTTTGGAAGATTTAGAATTGGTGATACGAGTTCTAAACAATGCTTCAAACTCTTAAAAGGAATAAGCAGTGAAATCATCTTATTCGGTTTTGGAAGCAGTTTTAAATAGATCTTAGAGACAATGCCTAAGGTTCCTTCACTACCTACAATTAAATCTTTTAAGTTATAACCTGAACTGTTCTTTACCGTTTTACCACCAAACTTCACAAGCTCTCCACTTGGAAGGACAACCTCAACACCCTTAACATAATCACGGGTCACGCCATATTTCACAGCCCGCATTCCCCCAGCATTTGTAACAACATTACCACCGATGGTTGCGCTCTTTTCACCAGGATCAGGTGCATACAGTAATCCTTCAGCTTCAACCGTTGCAGCTAACTCCATTAAGAGTACTCCCGGCTCAACAACTGCTGTCATTGTTTCTTTATCAATTTCAATAATTTTCTTCATTTTCTCTGTACTTAAAACTACACCACCATAGAGGGCGACACAGCCACCGCATAATCCAGTACCTGATCCTCGTGGTGTAATTGGAATACGGTGCTCATTACAGTACTTTACAATCTTTTGAATCTCATCGGTATTGTTGACTTTGATCACAACATCCGGTAAATACTTGCCGTACAGTTCCATCTCATCATGCGTATATTGTTTGTGAATCTGAGATCCTACATACAGATTATGTTCTTTAACAATCGTCTTAAAGTACGCTACATCTTCTTCACTAATCTGATGATACATTAGTTGTGTCCTCCTTTTATTTGAGCAAGCAGTTCAGGAATGATCTCAT
>JAAYGI010000099.1 GCA_012727815.1 Erysipelothrix sp. | reverse complement strand
TTTTGGAACGCGTAGATTAAATATAGAAGCATCTGTTGCGGACCCATTTGCAACATATACTATTCTTAATTCAACAGGATTAAGAGAAGGACTAAACGTTGTTACAATTCGTGTAACACCACAAGATAGTGTAGGAGTTAAGGATTATAGACTGAATGTCTTTGTACAAGGACCAGCATCTGAAAATATAGATCTTACGGATCTAAAGGTAAGTGAAGGGGTTATGAAGCCAGACTTCCTGCCAATCAGACAGTTCTATAGAGTACAAGTAGAAAACGATGTTGAATCAATACATGTTAAAGGTGTAGCAGGACAAAATGTTGTAATTACAGGAAATGGAGACCACGAACTTAAAGTTGGTTTAAACGTTATTGTAATAAGAACAAAAGCACTCAATGGTGTAACTAAAGACTACCAAGTAGAAGTTAATAGAAAACCATCAAGTGATGCACAACTGCGTTCACTAGAAGTCACAGGAACAATCCATAGTATAGGTTTTAGACCAGATACATATGTTTACAACAACGCTCAAACATTCAGAACAAGTCTTGGTTTAAAACCAACAACAAGACATCCAGAAGCAAGAGTAGAAATTATTGGAAATGCTAATTTTGTAACGGGTGGTAAAGATGTTGTAATTGTTCGTGTAACAGCAGAAGATGGCATAACAATCCAAGACTACACCTTAAATATAAGAAAGCTTCCATCAAATGATGACACCTTGAAATTACTTTCATTGTCAGGGGTTCATATTGAACCGGAATTTAGAAGTGGACGTAGAACCTATACAGCAAGTGTAACTGAGGATATTAGACAAATTAATATTAGCGCAGAAGCAACAGATCCTAACGCTAAATTAGAGTATTCTGTTGTTCATAATCTTGACGTTGGTAAAAATTTCATCGATGTTGAAGTTATTGCTGAAACCGGAAAACGTGGTAAATATACTGTAGAAATCACCCGTCAAGGTTCCCTAATTAGAGATCTTGCAGGAATTAGTATTGATGGTGAACCTTTGGCTAATTTTGACAAAGATAAACTCTTTTATGAATTAGATTATGATTTTGAAAAAGAAAGTATCATCGTCGATGTTGATAAGGTAGATGACAAATCTAGTGTTGCAGGTGATGGAGTTGTGGCACTAAAAGTAGGGACACATGACTATCCAATATCTGTAACATCAGAACATGGTGAAATTAAAGTTTATACGTTGAGTGTTACACGACGTGCTATTAATTCATCTGAACTGGAAACGTTGAATGTGAACCAATATCCATTTGACCAACCATTTGATGGTGCTAAAAAGACTTATAACATAACAATAGATAATGAGTTTGATAGATTACAATTAGATATTAGAACAAAAGATCCAAAAGCAACATTTGTTGTAAATGGTAATAGCAATCTAAAAATAGGTAACAATAAGATTGAAATCGTAGTAACATCTTCAGGTAAAGATAAGACAGAAACATACGTAATTAATGCCTACAAGCAAGAATATGGAAACAACTTCTTA
>JAAYGI010000009.1 GCA_012727815.1 Erysipelothrix sp. | reverse complement strand
TATAATATAAGAGTTCAAGACGTGATGAATCTTGGATGTGGTGAAATGGTTTGGGAGAGACCAATAAATATAAAGTTCATTCTTTATATTTGAAAAATAACACCAACATAATGGTGTTATTTTTTTTTGGACTAAAGTAAAAAAAGCAGGGGCTTAGGCTTCTGCTTTTGCTATGTTTAGGTATTTTCAAAGATTCTAGATCAATTTCTAAAAATATTACATCTAGTCCTGCCCGATTTTACATCAATTCTTCAACAACAATATCTTTGTTCTAATCATCTTAATATCAACCATCAAGAGTCTAAAGACAATAAAAAAACAAGGAAATTAATCCTTGTTGTTATTTGATTGTAGTTCTTTTAAGATTGATTGTAATAAAACAGATTCTTCTGATGGTGCTGGTGGAGTTGCATCTTCAACAACTTCAGACTTACGAGAGAGTCTGTTAAGTACTGATACCATTGAGAATATAGCAAATGCAGTGATTGTAAATGTAATCATTGCTTGAATAAATTTACCATAGTACATTAGAAGTGGTTCAGCACCTTGTTTTAATGTAATTGTAAGATGTGAGAAATCAACACCTCCGGTAATTAAAGAGATCAATGGCGTTATAATATCAGTAACTAATGAGTTAACAATAGCACCAAAACTTGCTCCAATAACAACACCTACTGCCAGTTCAATGGCATTACCACGAATTGCAAAATCTTTAAATTCAGCTAGAAATTTTTTCATATTTTTCTCCTTGTCATATCTATAATTTAACACAATTCATGCTAGAAACATAGGTTTATGATATGATACACCCATAAAGAAATTAAGGAGAACCTATGAATCAATCAATCGTAATGAAATACTTTAAAGAACTTTCAGCAATTCCTCGTGCTTCTTTTAATGAAAAGGCTGCATCAGATTATGTTGTTGCTTTTGCTAAAGAAAGAAACTTAAAATACATCCAAGATGCAATGAATAATGTCATTGTATTTAAAGACGCAACACCTGGATATGAAAATGTCCCAACACTAATGTTACAATCTCACCTTGATATGGTAGCAGAGAAGAATAAAGACTCAGATCATAACTTTGACACTGATCCTATTGAACTGATCGAGAAAGACGGTTGGCTATTTGCTAACAAAACTACTCTTGGAGCAGATGATGGGGTAGGTGTTGTTTATATGCTAGCAATACTGGATGAACTTGAGAATCATCCTGCTTTAGAATGTGTCTTCACTGTTGAAGAAGAAACAGGTTTAACAGGTGCAGACTTCATTGATTTATCAATGTTAGAATCAACACTATGTATTGGTCTTGATGGATCAGGTGAATCAGAAACCTACATATCATCATCAGGGGGTGTTAGAGGTCTAATAACTAAAGATCTAACTTATGACAAGCAAGAATCTGCATCCGTTAAGATCGCCATCAGAGGCCTTCTAGGAGGTCACTCAGGTGGTGAAATTGATAAAGAGAGAGGTAATGCTAACAAGATTGCTGGTATTATCTTACGTCGTGCTTTAAAGGAACAAGACATTCGTCTAGTCTCTATCGATGGTGGTCTTAAAGTTAATGCGATTCCTCGTGAATCAGACTTTGAGATTGCAGTATCCGATACAGCATCTTTCCTTACATGGTTTGAGGGTATTGAAAAAGAGTTAAAAACTCAATTTGAATTCTCAGATTCAGGACTAAACTTCATCACTCAAGTATCTTCTGTAGACCAAGTTTTATCTAAAGAAGATTCAGATGCTATTATTAATCTTTTAGCATTCTTACCATACGGTATGATCCAAAGATCATTTGCTATAGAAGACCTTGTTATTACTTCAGCCAACATTGGAACAGTAGATATCGTTGATGGTCAACTTAAGATTCAAGTATCACTACGTGCTACTCAATCCTTTGTTATTGAAAACTTAATGGATCAAGTTCAGTACCTATCTGAAAGCTTAGGATTCTCTATTTCTTACAGCTCTAAATATCCAGGTTGGAACTATGATGTTAATTCAAAATTCAGACCACACTTATTAAAGGTCTATAAAGAATTACGTAAGAGTGACATGGACGTTGTTGCTACACATGGTGGTTTAGAACTTGGTATCTGGAAAGATAAACTACCAAATCTAGACATCGTTAGCTTTGGTCCTATTATGGAAGACATCCATACACCAGATGAGCGCCTTAATATCGCTTCATTCAACTCAACATACGAATTCTTAAAAACATTAGTTTCATCATTAAATGAACTAAACTAAAATATAATATTCAAAGAGCTCCATTGTTTGCAAGTGCCTATAAAGGAGCTCTTTTTCTTTTCCAATGGAATTCGATGTATGCAAATCGTTTTATTCTATTTAAAGAGTGATAGTCTTATATTGGAAGACGAAAATAGTGTCATCGCATCAATGGAAGTGTCTGAAGTGTGGTTATGAAAAATTAGAATCAATGGAAATTAAACATTTATAAAGATTGAATTTATTCTATCTATTCATTGGTGCAAAATATTAATAAACTTTTTTATATTTTGCATTGCCTTTACTTCTAAATTGCTTTATTATATCTAGGTACTAAACATCACGCCCAAGTGGTGGAACTGGTAGACGCACAGGACTCAAAATCCTGCGGGGATTAAACCCCGTGACGGTTCGATCCCGTCCTTGGGCACCATATTATAAATTTCAAACCATTAACCATAGTTAATGGTTTTTTAAATAGTGAAAAAGGTTTAATGGAACAAGGGTGCATTACGATGATATAAAAATTACCTACTATAAAATAAATGGCCTTTTATCAAGTATAATTGTGAAAATATTGTTAAGAAGAATTGTAAAGTTCATGAAATGACAATTTTTTATTTCCTCATTAAATCAATTATCTGTTATAATGAAATAAAGTTACTTATGGAGAACATATAGTTTGTAATATTAATTATATGTAGGTAAGCTGGAATATTTTGTAAATGCCAAAAGACAGTTTGTGATATAATTGTTTTGAGGGGTTTGAAAAGATATTTAAGGAGGTTATTATGAAAAAGATATTAGTAGTAGATGAGAATAAAAAAAGCAATGAAAATATAATTGAAGCTTTAAAAGTGACTTCTTATAAAGTAGAATCCTCACACGATGTACTCGAAGGAATTGAGGCAATAACAGCAGGTGATTATAGTCTTTTAATTTTACATACGGAGTTTCACAGTGAATTATTGGAGCGCCTAATTAAGTTAGCGCGTAAACTAACACCAAACATTCGTATCTTAGTAATGGCTACGCCATTCTATAAAGAAGTACACCTAGAGGATTTAGTATCAGACATTGATCAGGTCATTAGTCCTGATACAGATGCACGTACTCTGGTACGCTTTGTACATGCACTATTCGTAAATCATGAAGCAGTGACTCATGATGATAGTAGACTTACTTCAGAGCGTGAGGGGATCGTAATGGATCTTAAAACACGTTTAGTAACTAAGGATGGTATCGAATATATACTGACACCAATTGAATTTGGTTTATTGGAAAATTTCCTTAAACACAAGAATCAATTATTAACTCGTGAGGATATTCTAGAAACGATTTGGCCATTTTCAGATAATGAGAATACCATTCGTAAAGTGGATGTTCACATAAAGAATTTAAGAACGAAGATGGGGATTTTCTCCATTGCATCAGTCCGAGGTAAAGGATACCAGTGGGCTGAATAGAAGATACTTACTCAAACACAACCGAAAGGTTGTGTTTTCCTATGCATTAAAGGCTTTGGCTACTTTTAATAGTAGTCCTGTGATACAATGATACAGGTTAAATACAATTATTAAGGAGTTTTAAATATGATAAGTACACATAATTTGTCTCTTTTATTCAGTGGGGTACCATTGTTTGAAGATGTTAATATTAGTTTTTTACACGGGAATTGTTATGGGGTTATTGGTGCTAATGGTGCTGGTAAATCGACATTCCTTAAATTGCTTTCAGGAGAGTTAGAGCCAAGTTCAGGAAATGTTTCCATTCAAAATGGGAAACGTTTATCATTCCTAAAACAGGATCATTTTGCTTATGATGCTTATAGTGTTCTAGAAGCAGTAATCATGGGTAATGATCGTCTTTATGAAATTATGAAAGAAAAAGATCTTATTTATGCAAAAGAAGACTTTACAGATGCGGATGGAATTCGTGCTGGTGAGTTAGAAGAAATGTTTGCAGATATGGATGGTTGGAATGCTGAGTCAGATGCTGCAATTCTATTAAAAGGATTGGGTATTGATCATGCATTACATGATGTTAAAATGGCTGATGTTAATCCATCGGATAAAGTTAAGGTTTTACTGGCTCAAGCATTATTTGGTAATCCAGATATTCTATTGCTGGATGAGCCAACAAACCACCTTGACATCGATGCGATTCACTGGTTGGAAGAATTCTTAATTGAGATCGATGCTACAGTTATTCTTGTATCGCATGACCGTGCATTCTTAAACAAGACATGTACACACATTGCTGATATTGATTTCCAAAAAATTCAATTATTTGTTGGAAACTACGATTTCTGGTATGAATCAAGTCAACTTATTCTTAAGCAAATGGGTGATTCAAACAAGAAGAAAGAAGAGAAGATCAAAGAGTTACAAGACTTTATTGCTCGATTCTCTGCTAACGCTTCTAAATCTAAGCAAGCGACATCACGTAAACAACAATTATCTAAAATTACGATTGATGATGTTAAACCATCAAACCGTAAATATCCATTCATCGACTTTAAACCAGCTCGTAGTTTAGGGCAATCAGTAATGTCTTTAGAAGATGTTACTTTAAGTTTTAATGGTGTTGAAGTATTGAAGAATGTTTCATTAACACTTAACAATGATGATAAAGTTGCTGTTGTCTGTGAAGATGAAATGGTTAAATCATTATTCTTCGATCTATTAGCTGAAAAAGTTCAACCTGATTCAGGTAAAGTTCACTGGGGAGCGTCTGTAGAATACGGATACTTCAACAAGAACTTTGATGAAGATTTCGAAAGTGAAGAAAGAATTGTTGATTGGTTGATGCAATATTCACCAGAAAAAGATGAGTCATTTGTACGTGGTTTCTTAGGACGTATGATTTTCTCGGGTGATGATGCATTGAAACAATTAAAAGTATTATCAGGTGGTGAGAAAGTTCGTTGTATGATGTCAAAAATGATGATTCAAGGAACGAATACATTACTACTGGATGATCCTACGAATCACTTGGACATGGAATCAATTACTGCATTAAACAACGCTTTAATGAAGTTCCCAGGTGTTATCTTAATGGCATCACATGACTACCAACTTCTAAACTCTACAGTGAATCGTGTTATCTCTATCAATGCTGATGGAAGTATCCAAGATTATCTAGGAACATACGAAGAATTTATCGAAAGTAAATAAACAAAGCCCTTTATTAATAAAGGGCTTTTTCTTTGTTAAGATTTGGTTAAGTGTTCAAAAATATGTAAGTTGTGATATTATTGAACAAAACTGTGATATACTAAATTTACTAATAAAGGAGGTATCATGATGCAAGCTATAATTTTGGCAGCAGGTAATGGTACACGTTTAGGTAGATTAACACAATCCATTCCTAAATGTATGGTTGAAGTAAATGGTGTATCGATGATTGAGCGATCACTAAGAATTTTAGATACTAAGTCTTTGAAACGAATTGTTGTGGTTGTTGGTTTTAAAGGACAGGTACTGATTGATTTCATTGCAGGTTTAAATATTAAAACTGAAATTGTCTTTGTTGAGAATGAGGTATATTCAACTACCAATAATATATATTCACTTTATAAAGCTAAGGATTACCTGTTGGATCAAGATACTCTACTTATGGAATCTGATTTAATCTATGAAGAGACGGCAATTGACCAGGTCTTAAATTCTTCCTTTGATACTTTAGCATTAGTTGCTAAATATGATATTTGGATGGATGGAACTGTTGTAACATTAAATGATGATTATGATATTCAATCATTCGTGTCAAAGCCAGACTTTGATTATGACAAAGTTGATGGATACTATAAGACAGTCAATATTTATAAGTTCTCAAAGTCATTCTCTCAAGGTACTTATGTACCATTCCTAGAAGCCTACTGTAAAGCAATGGGAAACAATGAGTATTATGAGCAAGTATTAAAAGTAATTGCCCATATGGATGATCGTGCTATTAAGGGATTAATCTTAGAAGATTGCAAATGGTATGAGGTTGATGATGTTAACGATCTTGATATTGCTGAAGTTATCTTTGCTCCAAGTATAAAACATAAGTTTGATAAATTAATGTCTAAATTTGGAGGTTACTGGCGATATAGTGGGATGAAAGACTTTTGCTACTTAGTGAATCCATTCTACCCAGATAAGGCTTTAATGGATGAAATGATTTATAACTTTGAGCGACTGTTAAGAGATTATCCATCAGGACTCAATGTTAATACATCACTTGTAGGAAAGTACTTTGGAATTGATCCTGAGCATATTGTAGTTGGTAATGGTGCTTCAGAGTTAATTAAATCATTAGTTGAGTCCTTTGAAGGAAAGACTGGATTTATTGCACCAACATTTGAGGAATATCCAAATCGTATTAAAGAAGAGGATAGAGTTGTTTATGATTCAAGTTTAGTAGATTATCGTTACAGTGCTGATGATATTATTGGTTTCTTTAAAGATAAAGATCTATCGCAACTGATCTTAATTAATCCTGATAATCCAAGTGGTCATTATTTAAAGCAAGATGAAGTTGTTAAAATAGCTTCATGGTGTCATCAAATGGGAATGAAATTAGTTCTTGATGAATCATTTATCGATTTTATGGATACAGAAGTACCAGGGACTTGCATGAGTCAAGACCTAATTGATGCTTATCCAAATATGATTATTATTAAATCAATATCTAAGTCTCATGGAGTACCAGGAGTTCGTTTAGGAGTTTTAGTAACTTCTGATGAAAAACTTGTAGCTACTATCAAAAAGGATGTTTCCATTTGGAATATCAACTCATTTGGAGAGTATTATATGCAAATTGCAGGTAAGTACAAGAAGACTTTCAGAAAAGCATTGAATCAGTTCTATCAAGTTCGTAACAAATATTCTCAAGCACTTAAGACAGTACCATCGATCAAAGTATTACCATCACAAGCTAACTATATTATGATAGAACTATTAGATGGAATCCAATCGTTGGATGTTTGTTACTACTTGTTAGAGCACCATAATATGTTGATTAAAGATTTGTCATCGAAACAAGGATTCCATGGTCAATTCATTCGTGTAGCAGTTAAGTTACCACATGAAAATGATGAACTCGTTCAAGGCCTATTGGATTTTGTGGCTCAGAGAAATGCTTAATACAATCCATAATGCATACCTAAATCAGAAGAAAGAATTCTATAATCCTGATTTTGCTAATTTAACAAGTATTGTTGATGGTACAATCAATTATCCTAAAAGAACAACTTTTCTTGATGAGGAGACTAAGAATCGACTTAAGCAAGATATTCTAAATCACTATGAGAATGCCTGTTTTATTATTGAATATAATGGTATATACTCTCTTATTGCTAACTTTGATTTGAAAGGGAACATTAAGAAACATGAGTTTGTAATACCTGATGTAGTGCAGGGTATGGTATTAAACTATCAGCATTATAATGCTGAAGCAGCTCCCATCTCAGTATTGACAGGAAGTCGAGTTGATTTTGAGTCTATTCTAAACTCAATTGATTATGATAATTCAGTTCATTACGATCAAGCTAAAGTTTATGTATTTAAGGATGATAAGGCTGAGTCAATCTTAGACAAGGTTGATATGAATCAGGAATATTATCTTGCTGATGGTCATCATCGCTACTTAGCATCACAGCACATCATCAATAAACAAGGATGTCTTGCTATGATATCAAATTTAGATGATGTTAGAATTGATGCTATTAATCGTAAAATGCAATTAGTAGAAAGTTTTCAAGATTCCATTGATTATCTAGACCAAGAAGGATTTGTAAGAGTTCAAGGGCCATTAAGAAAAGGTTTAGTAGAGATTCAACATCAAGGTAAGTCTTATTTCTATGAGTTTCAAAACATGGAAAATGATATCTTTGGTAATCATGATATCTACCGACTCCATACACAAATCATTTCTCAAGGTTTTAAACAGTATGACTCCATGTCACTGACATACTCATCCTCTGAGATGACACTTAATGACAATGAAGTTGCTTTTAAAACATGGCCTATGTCAAAAGAAGAGTTCCAAATGTATGCAGATAAAGATATTATTTTGCCACCCAAGTCCACTTCATTTGAACCAAAATGCCCATCACTATTTGTGATTGCATTGATTCAATAGGTTTTAAAACAATAGAAAATATTAGTTTGGAGTATTGGTTACTCTATAATTTATAAGGGGTTGGTAAACTTTAGCGTTGATCACTCACATAATTTGTAAACTTTAGCGTTGACTGAAAAGGAGCACAGTCCACTTTAGCGTTGATTAGAAATTCCAGCTTTAAATTCCAAAATTAAAACAGGACTTTTTGGTCCTGTTTTTGCTAAGAAATTTTAATTGTAGTGAATCTATAAATTTATTTTTTGTTCAATACGTATAAAGCCCTTCTTCTCAAGTGCTCGAAGTTTCGATAACCGCCAGACGTTTTCAGAATCATTTTTATTGTTGCGTTTCTTGATTCAATCGGGCCATTAGAAATTCTCTTCCCATTAATTCTTGTAAATGAGTTTATAATATATTCAGAATTTTGATTCAATGTATTAGAAATCCTTCTAAAATCACTAAGTTCACTATTTGCAAATTCAGTAATTAATTCCTTTAATTCTGCTCTAATTTTCAAACTCCCGTTATCTTTATCAAAACGCATCTTATTGAACTTAATATATCTATTTTTTAGTAAATACGAAATTTTTATATTCGAATCAGTATCAACAACCAACTCCAATAGTTTTGTATTCGAAATGTAATATTTAAGTTTTCGATTGTAGTTTCGATTTATCCATTCTATTTCTGAAGAGTCCTTGAACAAAAGGTATCTGTAATTTTTCAGTAAGTAGTACTCAATACTTTTGTTATCATGCTTTTTCATTATTGATACAATATGATTTCTAAAAGCATCATTTATTAGTTTAATAATATGAAAACTATCGACACATATTAATGCATTAGGAAAGCGTCTTGCGGCTAGTTTAAAGAAGCCTTTATACATATCACTACTTATGTATCGTACCACTGACCGTTCTTCTGGTGTGAAAGAATCTAAAGCACTTATACAGTCATCCACGCTACGTCCATAAATTAAATCTATGACTTCGTGTGTTTGAAAATTCATTAATACGACTGAAAATTTCCTCTTGGATTTCCTACCGAGGTAAACTTCGTCTAAACTTAATACGTATGGTAGTATTGGATTATGATGGGGAAGGGTCTCATAGAAAATCTTAATAACAGAAGTCCTTGATAGTCTTACCTCTTCCGCAATTAATTTGAAAGTCATTCGAGGATCAAGTGCAAGTTGCATTATTCTGCGTTTTGCATGATCTGAAATTCTAGATTTCTCTTTAGCGATGGGGTGTCTCACCTTTACGACCTGCGTTCCGTTTGTATTTGTGGACAGGTATTGCAGGACGGACAACACATTTTTTGTTTACGTAGTGAAACGTAAAAATTATTGTTTCCATATAAATCGGTTTGCATATAAATGTCTTTAATCTGGTCTTTCTTAATTTCTAGTAAATCTAATACAAATTGTTCTATAATATAAATACCTCCATTCTTTTATATCTCAGCAAGATTATAATAACATGGAGTTCTTTACATTTTTTGAATCAACGCTAAAGTTTACCAGGGACATATTCACATAATCAACGCTAAACTGTACTGCATAGACGTTCAACGCTAAAGTTTACATAGCCTTTATAAGGTCTACAATGTCGTAATTTGTCTTAAAAAAGATCAAATATCAGCACCATCATTTTTCCGATGGTGCTGTTTAATTATGATTTTTTTCTAAGATTAATTTCTCTAAGGATATGAAATCGGAGGGACATAAACTTTTTTAGATTTTGTATTCGGGATAATATCGAAATTTATAAAAAACTCGTTTTCGGGCTCAACCAAATTCATTAATTACACGTTATCATTCATACTCGTATATTGGATACCGTTAAAAGATTCTATGACTTATGCAGTAGTATTTTGTGGGGGAGACATGTGTACCTGCTTGTGTCATCGATTGAGCTGGTTATTTTTATATTTAACACAGTACCCACTATCTATCACTCTCTTTGAAATTATCACAAGAATTAATTATTTTCAGTAGTAGTGGTGACGTTTCAAAGACTGTTTTGTTCATTGAAATAGGTATAACAAACTTTTGGTTGTACTTTTATAATAAATTCCGCAAGGTTAATATTAGTTTCTTCAATTGTTTTGATTCCGTGATAAATAAATTCGGTTATAAGTCTAGATTGTAACAATTGATTTAAGGGATCAACTTTACCTTTAACTTGTGGTTAACTAGTGATATTAATTTATGTACCTAATTCAAAACAGGCATATGCGGATTTTGTAACGTATCTTCTTTATCGGAGGGTGCGTTTTTTAATTTATATTCAAACACTGTTCTCTTGTCAGCTAATGACATGAAAGGTATTCCATAGTCATTTAGTGTCAGATTACAAACGTTATAGTAGCCTTGTAAGGTCTCTTGTAAGTCGAAGTAGGGTTAACTACAGTTCTTGTTGCATTATGGATTGCAAGGTGTAGATGAGTATTAGTTAAATCTAACCAAATATGTTCTGATACGTCCGTTTGAATCATTTCACCAAAGATTGCACATCTTGTTCTTCTAGGGTGGGGGTGAAAGTGGTCGATAATATCTAATTTATGCTTCAAATCCTTAAGTTCCAAAGTTAAAGTGATATCTTTAACTCCTGTTTATATTTTTTTACTTTTTTTGTTTTTCGTTTAGCTTTGGGCGTAGTGTAAAATATCTTGTGTAAACTAGGCTAGCAAAAAGAGAGCCAATCTTTTAGAATAAAGTTACGACACTTAAGCTAAAGGAGGCTCTCTCATGTCCAATTTTAACACAGATATTATCGAAGCACTATCACAAGGTATTACTATAGACGAAATAATTAGACAAGAACTTGAAGATGTTGTTAACCAATTATTGGTTAATGAATTAACGATATTTTTAGATTACGAAAAGCATGACGTTATTGGTTATAACTCTGGTAATTCCCGTAATGGTTTTTATTCTAGACATATTCTTACCAAGTATGGTGAGATTGAAGTAAAGGTTCCACGCGATCGTAAAGGAGAATTTACACAACAAACAATTCCTGCATATGATAGACGCACGGACAGTCTAGAGACTACAGTATTACAGCTATACTCAAGAGGTGTAACTACTTCTGAAATTGCTGACCTAATCGAAAAAATGTACGGACACGCATATAGTAAACAAACAATTTCCAATATTACTAAACCCGTAGAGGTCAATGTAGAATCTTATCATAAACGAACATTTGATAAGCGTTACGTTGCACTATACTGTGATGCGACTATGATTAATGTCAGACGAGATACAGTCGCTAAAGAAGCTTTACATATTATTGTAGGAATTAGCGAAGATGGTCATAAAGACATTCTAGATTATCGTCTATTTCCTCATGAAGCGGCTTCAAATTACACTGATATGCTGCTAGACCTTTATGACAGAGGTGTTAAAGAGGTTCTTATCATTATATCAGATGGTCTGAAGGGAATCCGCGATGCTTGTCTAGAGGTGTATCCAAAAGCTGATCACCAATCATGCTGGGTTCACGTGCAAAGAAATATTGCCAAACTAGTTAGAGCCACTGATCGAAAGGAAATAATGAATCCAGTTAAACCCTTATATAGATCAACCACTCTGAAGCAAACTCTAATAGAGTATGAAAATTTAAAAGCTTTATATGGTAAAAGATATCCCAAAGTAATTACTTCACTTGAATCAAATGAAAGTCTATTTTCATTCTATAAATATCCACTTCAAATTAGAAGAAGTCTCTACACGACAAATATTGTCGAGGGACTTAATAAGCAATTAAAAAGACAAACCAAGAAAAAGGAACAGTTTCCGAATGAGGATTCGCTAGAACGATTCGTATGCAACTTCGTACTTGATTACAATTCTAGGTTAGGATCTAGAGTACATCTTGGATTTAGTGAAGTAACAATGGAACTTGGCGAATTATTCAATTCTAGATACAGAGAAGAATAAATCAGACATAAAGAAGGTAACCTACCTAAAAAGAGTTTACACAAGATTCTTGACACTACCAATTATTACTAGTCAAGTCCAGAATCTTGTGATGTTAGAATGAAACTTGGAACAGTCGTGCTTTACAAAAAAGTATGATAAAATTGGAAAAGGTGATTAAAATGGATAGTTTCAATGAAGAATTCAAAAAAATGATAGTACAAATGTATTTGGATGGAGAATCTGTTTCTGATCTTAGTAGAAAATATGAAGTCAGTAGGCCAAGTGTATATAACTGGATTAGACAGTTTAAACCAATACAGTTAGAAGATGGAAAAACTACAGATGTGAGCGATATTATTAAACTTAAGCAAGAAATGATTAAACTTAAAGAAGAGAATGAAGTTCTAAAAAAGTGCATAACCATATTTTCGAAGAAACAGTAGGAATTACTGTAGAAGAGAAAGTTAAATTTATTAATGATAACCGAGATCAGTATTCGTTAACTTTGCTTCTTGAAGCTGCGAAACTTACAAAGTCATCATACTTTGAATTTATAAACCGAAGAGTTTCTAACCAACAGAAACTTAAAAGTGATATCTCGGGCTCTATAATGGAAATATGGTTAGATTCAAATGAAGTGTACGGTGCTAGAAAAATAGCTGCAAAGCTTAGACTAGTGGGAATAAACGTATCTGAAAGAACGGTTGGAAATTATATGAAAGATATGGGAATAGCGTCTGTCTATAGGCGTAAATACAGGCCTGCTACGAGATCTAAATCTAAAACCGAAGACTTAATCAATCACATTAAAGAAGTTCAAATTGATAGGCCACATCATTTCGTGGCAACTGATATTACATATATACATACCCAAAAAGATGGGTGGGTTTACCAAATAACTTTTATGGATTTGCATACTCGAAAGGTACTTCATTTTGCTCTATCTAGAACAATGGATGATGAGTTCGTAAGTAGTAATACCGAATTAATATTAAAGAAATACAAGAATGTTAAAGTCATTCATAG
>JAAYGI010000098.1 GCA_012727815.1 Erysipelothrix sp. | reverse complement strand
AGGGGTAGTGCAGGTATTGATTATATTTGGTGCTATTGCATTGGGTTACTTTATTAATAGCACAACATATCCTGCAATACTTGTTGATATGATTAGTGCAAGTACTTCATGGGATATTATTGCAATCTATGCATTGTTCTCATTTACAGGTTACTTATTATACCTATTCATATATGCAGCTTTAGGATCACTTGTATCTAAAGTTGAAGATGTAGGAAGTGCGGTCTCATCTGTTACGATAGTATTTATTATTGCTTACTTTGTAGCAACAACAGCTATGACAGCACCTGACCTTATTATTGTAAGAATAAGTTCTTACATTCCATTTATTTCGCTATTTACTACACCGATTCGCTATATGTTAACAACAGTTAGTGCAATGGAAATCATCGTGTCAATCTCATTGATGATTGCTGTAACTGCAGGAGTTGCTTATCTATCAGTTTATATTTATAGAAAAGGTTCTCTAAATTACGGAAATAAAATGAGTTTATTAAAGATGTTTAAGAAACAATAATTTATAAAAATAATCTAAGAAGTGAGGTATTTATTTACAAATACCTCACTTCTTTTTATAAGGCTTGATTCTTATATACAGTGGTGTATAGTTATATAGAAAAAGAGGGATTATATGAAGAATCGTTTTATACATAGATTGGTCTTAGCATCATTATTATTTGGTTTATTTTTTGGTGCTGGAAACCTAATCTTTCCAATTAGTATTGGACAAAATTCTGGAGCATCAACCCCATTAAGTATCTTAGGGTTTATTGTTTCAGGTGTGGGACTTGCATGTCTTGCAGTAATATTTACTGCCAAAAGTAAGAAAGCATCACTTGAAGAGAGTCTACAACCCTATGGCAAGGTCTATGCAAGGGTTTTTACAATCTTGCTGCTCTTAACAATTGGACCTCTCTTTGCCTTACCACGTACTGCTACAGTGCCTTATGAGGTAAGTATCAGGTTGATTGTACCAGGATTAGATCATAACTTAGGATTGTTTATATATTCCTTATTGTTTTTCTCACTTGCTACATATTTAGCATTAAAACCTGAGAAAATTAAAGGACTTGTGGGTGTATTTATTAATCCAATGTTCTTAACAATGCTAGGTATCTTCTTTGTAGTGTTTATAATAAATCCTATGGGACCTTACGATAGTACTGTTGCAACCCAAATATATAAGGGTGCACCTTTTACTGTAGGATTTCAAGATGGTTATCAAACAATGGATGTACTTGCTGCAATGATGTTTGGATTTGTTGTAATTCATGCAAATGATAAGCAAGGAGAACCACATGATCACTTCAAAGACATCATCCATGCTTCTGTATATGCAGGTATATTAATGCTTATAATCTATACATTGCTATCGTTTATGGGTGCATCATCTGCAGGTATCTTAGAAATAGCACCCAATGGAGGATTGGCTTTTGGAGAAATATTTGTCCATTACTTTGGAAAAGTAGGGCTTGGATTCTTTGGAATTCTGATAAGTTTAGCATGTCTTAAAACTGCAATTGGTTTGATTGTTTCATCTAGTACATATTTCTCAACGATTATACCTAAGTTAACATATTCAAAAATGGTATTTATTACCAGTTTCTCAGCATTTGTTATATCAAACTTTGGTCTGTCAGCAATCATTGAATATGCGATACCAGTATTAAACTTTATCTATCCACTTGCAATCGTTCATGTCTTTGTTGGATTATTCTTAAAAGACTGGGAAAACAAGCAATCAATCCTAAACTTTGTATTAAGTTTTAGTATTCTTGCTTCGATATTAGAAGTATTAAAAACAATGAGTATGTTTAAAGATACGAAATTCTTTATCTTTTATACAAAATCATTACCACTATCTAATTATGGTATATCTTGGGTTAATATAAGTGTTCTAGGATTCATATTGGGACTTATATATTATAAATTTACCCAAAATGAACAAGTAAGCCATTGATAAACTCATAACACCACTTTACGCATCCAAAGTAAAATGATACGATGGAGCCATGATGGAGGTATTTTATGAGAGTAATTAAAAAAGAAAACGTAATATATAAGTTTGAACATGGTTTAAATCCAATTGATACAATTCAAGATGGAGAGACTGTTTCTATTCATACACAAGATTGTTTCTATCAGCAGGTATTATCTAATGATGATATTATTACAGAGATAGATTTTGCTAAAGTAAATCCAGCAAGTGGTCCTTTCTATATTGAAAATGCAGAAATAGGCGATGTATTAAAAGTTGAAATATTAGATATTAAAATTGCTAGATCAGGATCAATTGTTGTTTTACCAGGGGGTGGGGCACTGGGCGATAAGGTTACTAAACCTTTAACAAGAATTGTCCAAATAGAAGACAACCAAGTGAACTTCTTAGGCCTAAAGCAGGACATTGACCCTATGGTTGGTGTAATGGGTGTATCGCCTGGTATTGAGCAAGAAGGCGTTGTAACAGGGACACCAGGCAATCATGGTGGTAACATGGATACAACAGATATTAGAAAAGGTGCAACAGTATACTTTCCAATTAGAGAAAGAGGTGCACTGTTTGCACTGGGTGATTGTCACGCTATTATGGGTGATGGTGAATTGTGTGTATCAGGTCTTGAAGTTCAAGCAGATGTATCCTTAAAAGTATCTGTTATTAAAGATGCAGATATAAAATGGCCACTGATTGAAAATGATAAAGAAGTAATGGTAGTAGCATCTGCTGAAACACTGGATGAAGCAGTTGTTAAGGCAGCAAGTGAATTGACCCAATATGTACAAGAAGCGCATAATATTGAATGGGAAGAAGCCTATATGTTCAATTCGATGTTTGTAGACTACAAGATATCTCAAGTCGTAAACCCTTTAAAAACTGTTAGAGCAGTAGTATCAAAGGATTTACTGACAATATCACAAATACTAAAAAAATAACCAAGCAAAAAGCCACTTATGATTTTTCATAAGTGGCTTTTGATAACTTTAGGAAGACAACTTCAGGTTGTGCATAGAATCTAATGGGTAGGAAAGCTACAAAGCCACCCAATCCTTTTGTAACGTATATTGTTTGCTTATTGGTCTTAACAAAACCAGCTCTATACTTTTGCTTATATTTACTTGGAAGTATGGGTGCAAAAAGTCCAAAGAAAGTAACTTGACCACCATGTAAGTGCCCTGCAAGTGTAATATCAAAATTCTCTTTTAGAGATTGAGTCTCAAAGTCATCAGGTTCATGAATCAATAAGATGATCT
>JAAYGI010000097.1 GCA_012727815.1 Erysipelothrix sp. | reverse complement strand
GAAACTGAGTTTAGAGAAGCATACATTAAGATCATCGAAGATATTAATGAAGCTAAGGTTATCTTCATTGAGCCCAGCACATTAATCTCCAAAAAAAATCTTTGTGTAGATATTATTCATCCAACAAGCACTGGAATGTATGAAATAGCATACAACTTAAAAGCAATTATAGAGCCATACCTTTAATGTTGAACGGCACTTAAAACCATCATTTTAAGGCAAATTAAAATATCATTTAAAGTGTCATATTTCTCGCGTATTCTCTAATTAATTGTGGTCACTCATATTATTACAACATCTAAAGTCAAATAAAAGCATCAGCCTAGGCTGATGCTTTTATATTATCGACATTTCTTGCGTTGCTTCGAAGACAATGTCTTCACTTAGTGATTGAAGTTTCTTTAGTATACCAATATTCAATGAGTGGGTTAGAAGTAGATTCAACCTCCGTATGCTGCCTTGGCAATTGGATGTTAATGCATTAATAGCGCTCTCGGTAAAAAGTGGGTCGCCTCTACCTACAGATGCTAATTTCTTTTCTATGTACATCGATATTTCTTGTGGTTCGATGCCTACGATCTGATAGTTTGAAACAATCCTTTGGCGTAGTGGTTCCATTACAGCTCTTGATAGCGTTGTGTTCAAACTAGGCAATCCAGTCAAGACAACTACACATTTATTAACTGTATCCATATCGAAGTTTAGAAGCATGATAAGATCTTGCAACACTTCACTTTTAAGGTGTTGGGCTTCGTCCAGGATAATAACTGGTGTAACACCTTGCTTTTCGTACAGACCACTAATACGTTCTCGTATGTTGTGGAACATGGTTACCTTTCTGCTTTCGGTCTCGAGATTAAGTTCTATGGATAGCGCCCTATAGAAGTCCATCGTTGTCAAATTAGACATAGATAGATAACAAACTTTATAGAGTTGAGGGTTAAGATTATCTGAAAATTGCTTCAGTGTATAAGTCTTTCCTGATCCAGAAACACCAGTAAATAGGCCAATACCTTTTGTGTCCTTCAAATAATTCAATCTAAATGTCATTTCCTTAAAGTCGATTAGATCAAGTGTCACATTCGAATCCTTTTGGAAAGGATTACTTTTCATGCTGTAATAAGCTAAATTGGCCATGCTTACTGTTCTCCCATATCAGATAATAAAGGTTGATTTCTTCTAATTTTGCTATTTGATACTTTATCGACCTCGAAAATTTTTATTTTATCACTACCATCAATTAGAAACACTTCACTTAAGTCATGCTGATATTTGATTAATATATTTCTTTCCATGTAGCCCTGTGGTACTTCGTAAATTATTTTTTCTAAACTAATTGTTGAATCTTTAGCCACTTTTCGTTTTGCAGAATGAAGAAATGCATTATTAATAACATCTTGTTTTAAGTAAACTATGTACTCTTTATCCTTCTCAAATCGATTCCAAGGAGTATCATCAAGTGACCTGTGGTCAGTCTGGTTTTTTTCTCGAGTATAGACTGCTAATGAAGTATTTAACTCTTCTGGACTTCCAAAATCTTTGTAATCAATATCGTACATCCATCCTTCTTTAATGCTCTTAAAGGTCCTCTCAACTTTACCCTTTTGGTTGCCATGGTAAACTTGGGCACGTTTGAGTCCAATACCAAGTTGTGCACAAATCAATGTTAATTGATTGTTTCTATATGGTGTACCGTTGTCAGTGTAGAGCCTTTTGGGTACACCATAGACCTCAATTGCTTGTTTCAAGACGGTCTGTACGTTAATGCTGTTGTCGTTATAGAATATACCGTGCCCGACAATTAGTCTTGATGCATCATCAACTATCGCAATTATGTAGGTCTTAAGCTTCTCTCCATTGATCGTTAGATAGGGTCCATGTGAAGTATCAATTTGCCACAGATCATTGACATATTCCATTTCAAATGCTCTCATATCTTCATGAGTCATAGCCCCAATAACCGGCTTTATTGAAGCTATATACCTTTGAACTGTTGATAGTGAAGTTTCGGATTGATTTATAAGTCCTTGTTTAATGAGTGTGTTGTATATTCCAACGGCTGTCCTTTTAGGTCGTTGTTCTTTTAAAGTATAAATTTCTTGTTTTTGCGTACTATTAAGTGATCTGTGTTTTCCGTTATCCTTCCTTTGTTTATCTTTTAAGCCATCAAATCCATCTTTTCTATAATTTCTAAGCCACATTCTGAGAGTTGATACTCCAATGGTTGCAGTAGTTCCGTCCGGAAAAGATACTTCTCTTCTTGAAACACTTTCGAAGTATTTATTAACAGACGTTTCGACGAAGAAGCCATTTATGGCAGGTAAAATCAATTCATACCTGAATAAAGCCATTGTTTCGTTGTTCATATTAAAATTTCCTCTTTTCTTTTTACCATTTAATTTTAGTAAATTCGAAGGGGTTATATAATATCAAACTCTGTGATAATGATTAAGAAGAATTAGGGTTTCCTAATTGTTGTTCTAGTTTGCATATAATCCATGCCGAACTCTAATCTGTATTTTTCAAAAAGATCACTTTGGGTACAATCCTGTAGTTTTTTGGAAATTATTTTGAACTTCAAATCGTGTTTAGCGATAAAAATCTTCTTTAGAGTAAAGATGTATGATGAACTTAGATTATATTTTTCTGCAGCTTTGTAAACTGTTAGACCTTTTTTAAACAAACTTTGAATGATTTTGAATAGAAAAGGAGTAGTGTAGCGCCTGAATTTTGTTAATAGTGGTGGTAATATTGTTTCGGTCTTCTTGCAGCTACTACATCTATATCTACGTACGTTAATCCTTATCTTATAGTCAAAACTGAAGTAAATGTATCTTAGATGAAATTGATGCCTTCTAAGGTTAGGTGAGGAACATTTCCTACATTGACCATGGTGCTCAAAATTGGTATAAAAATCATCAAAGTAGGATGTGATAATATCATGATCTAAATGTTTTAGTTCCATTCTATCTTGTTCTAGTTTATAATTCATATGGGCCAGTTTCTTTCTAGTCTGTTGTCGTAAACTAATTATATCGAAACTGCCCCACTAAATCTTTAAAAATTATACCGATAATTGAAATTGACTTTAATAAAAGCACATTAATCTGTTGTACCGTTTGGTATCTGACAGCTCAATGTGCTTTTTTGTATCCCTTTATTGATGAAATAAGTAGTCGTTCTACAGTAAAGACATTAAAAAATGAAGAAAGACCTGTAGTTCATAGTGACCGTGGATCACACTACAGATGGCCACAATGGATTGAATTGATGAATGAATTTAGTCTTACAAGATCAATATCTAAAAAAGGATGTTCTCCTGATAACTCCGCATG
>JAAYGI010000096.1 GCA_012727815.1 Erysipelothrix sp. | reverse complement strand
ATTGATGACATCACTAATTAAATTAATAGTATTGAAACTAATTTTTTTATCAGGTTTTATGATATTTGTAATCTGTCCGATATTTTCAGTTATGGGAATTAACTGTTGTCCATGCTTATCAAGAAAAGAATAGCCTAGAGCACTCAGTAGTCCCATACCACCATCATTTGATCCAGTACCTCCTAAAAATATTGTAGCTTCTGTATAACCTTTAGAATGTGCATCTCGAAGTGCAAGGCCAACACCAAAACTGCTTGATTTTAAGACGTCGTTACTAGACTTTAATCCTGATATAAGTGCTGTTTCAATATAAGCAATATTATCCTTTACTAAGTAGTATTGTTCTTCATCTTCTAAATGAGTATTACTTCCTGAAAAGTATTCTACTCTGTATTCATCATTTGTAGATTGTAAGGCTTCAAGACTGCCTTCACCACCGTCTGCTATTACAACACTATCACTACTGGTAAAATGCACCTTGAAAATATCACCAATTTCTTTTGATGATAGAGTTCCCTTGAATGAGTCTACAGCGACAAGTATTTTGTGTTGCATAGTTTCTCCTATTGCTTATAAGTATTTTCGTAAGTATTCTCTTAAATTATCATCACACACATAAACATACGTGCATAAGATTCCACGTGTCATAAACACTTTATATATGTTAATGATATATGCTTTTAATTCTTCTATATCTTCTATTGTATTTTTACCATATGCATCTTTATAGTTATCTTTGATGACTTCGATCTTTTGAGTCTTAGGATTATACGTTATTTCTTCTCCAAAAATAACTCCAACAAAGTTTAAATCATACCCTTGAATAGTATGAATACTTCCTATCTCATTAATTGCATTTGGACTATTGACCCAATCTTCAGCTGTAGAGTTCCATACATATTTACTTCCATCAATTTCAATATCAAATAATTCATGATTGATAATTTCATTTTGTGTTTTACCCGAAGTATTCCACTTCCATGCATAACCTGCAACAGTACGACTAAGTGAATGTATTTTATCTTTATCTTTTATGGCATTAATCATCGCATCAACATTATCAAATAATTTGATGTCATAATCATTAAATATTTCTTTTTCAGGTTCCTTTTCTTCTAAGATACTATTTATATATTTAATGTATCGATTACCACCCTTTACACGCATCTGTGAGTCCAATAGGTATCTCGATTGTTTGTTATGCTTAATAGTATGTTTAAACTGCTGAGGTGTTATATCCGTCGGTTTAATCGTTTGTGTTTCGTCGTAGAAAAGGATTTGAATTTGACTGTTCATTACAATCCAATCCAATTCTGTACCATTTTCTAATCCAAGTCGTCTATTATTCTCTTTAAAAGTACCACCTTGAAATCCACTAACATTAACATTCTGGCGTAATCTATGTGCTTCATCTACAATCGCAACGGTTACTTCTTTTTTGTCATTAGGAATCTGACCATCAACTATCTCTGGATATTTAGGAACAATCTTACTTGCCCCAATAACCATATTCTTCTTTAGTCCTGTAATCTCTTTAAATACATTACCAAGCGTTGTTCTTAGTGATGTTTGAGGAACTATTAGTTTACTTGTAATGTTCTCCAAACTATTCAAACTTTGATTATCAATATCTAGCTCTCCATCAGTATCTATAGTCTTAATTAGTTTCTTACTACTATCACTTAATAACTTCATGAGATATATTGCGAGTACAGTCTTTCCTGTTCCAGCACCACCATTAACGATAATTGTACGATTTTCATTATTATTAATAGCTTTTGATATTTCTTCAATCATTTCATAAGTGACACTATACTGATCAGGAGTTAAGGTTTTGTAAGGTGAATATTTAAATAAGTCGGTATTTGCTAATTCCTTAATGTCTCGGTGAGCAACACCTTCTTTTTTAAGTTGTTCCCATATATCTTGTAATAGTTGGTTATATGTAGAACGTTGGTAATAGTTATGACCTGATATTCCTTTATTTAAGTTTTGAATCTTATATTCATTATCTGCATTTAAATATTCTATAAGATTACTTTCAATATCAAGTGTTGCGGACTTATTAAACAAATCATTACTAATTATTGTAATTTCTCTAAGCTTAACACGATTCTTGTCTTTACTATTTAAATGTGTACGGGTACGATTAAAAGCATCGACTGTTTCACCGATGTATATTTCTTTATCATCCTTAATATAATAAACAACTGGCCAACGAGTACCCTTTTCACTCAATCGAATATCATCAAGCGAGTCACTATTAAAATCATAGGTTTCAAACTTAGATTTTTTATAGTTCATTGTACTTCAAACTCTTACCCTTAGCCTTATCAACAGGATACTTTTGAGCATTCTTCTTAATCTTAGACTTCATGATCTCAATTGGATCCAAGTCAAGTTTAATTGCGAGTTGCACACAATAAATCATCACATCCGCAAGCTCTTCTTTAACATCTTCAAGATTAAAATCAGAACTCCATTGTACACATTCTAAAAGTTCAGCTGCCTCCAAAGAAATGGACTTCATTAAATTCTCAGGACTATGAAACTGATCCCAATCACGATCTTCATTAAATTCTATAATTAGTTGTTTTAGTTCTTCCATATTCTCACCTTTACATCATTATACCATTTCAAAATACAGTTTTAGTATTGAAAAAGTTGCTATTCCGTTAAATAATCATAGAATTTTTCTTCAAGTGATTCATTAATTTTCATATCTATACGAACTACACTTTGACCATTGTCCATTACTTCATCTTGTTCACTATCTTTAATTGGGTTCATCTCACCAAGATAGTAGAAATTGGTATCATACGTACTATCGTCTTTCTTAACAAAGAGACTTAATGTTATATCTCTTTCTACAGATTCAATAATATTCTTAACTTCTTCTGAATGTGTCGTTAGTTTATTACGAGTATACCATCTAAATGTATTCGTATTAATGAAGCCATCCTTATAATCTATACCATGTTCAACATCCACTTTATTGTATGTAACAAAGATTGGACACTCGCCATCTCTTATTGAATATCCAAAAATTGTTCCTGATATATCAGATCCCCATTCAAGTATTTTCGCTACATCTCTTCTTGTATATAGCTGTCCTACTGTAAAACGTTGTGACTTATTGTATTTTGTTGCGACTTTCTTCGTTGTTTTAAGGACATCAACGAGGAAGTTTTTGAAGACCTTATTTGTGAGTAACTCAATGAATTCTT
>JAAYGI010000095.1 GCA_012727815.1 Erysipelothrix sp. | reverse complement strand
GCAATGGTACGTCCATCTTTGATATTAGTTGCGACAATTTTCTTTTTCATTTCTGTACTGTAACGTTTCATTTGGTTTCTCCTGTTTCTTTCATTGTACTATATTATACACAGGTGTTACAAATTCACTATACCATTACAGTCATGGTGTTTTGATGTAATGGGATTTATGATAAATATCAACTAGTAATTAAACTGGAATCTAAATAGTGTCAAGTTTACTAATTCACCAAAGTTTCCCTAGGTTTGGTAGTGATTTGAAAATCTTTATGGATATAATTAACAATTTCTCAACCCTTTCACATTATTTGCTATATAATATATATAGGTAGAGATAAATATGGAGGAACGAATAAAATGAAAAAAGTATTTATTTTAGGTGGTACTGGTTTCTTAGGTTACTATACTACTAAAGAGTTATTAAGCAGAGGGTATCAAGTTAAGACAATGGCTTTGCCACCGATGCCAACTGATGATTTATTTCCTAAGGAAGTTGAGTGTTCATTGGGCAATATTAATGAACTGAGTGATGCTGAAATTGTAGCACTATTGAGTGATTGCTATGGATTTATTTATGCTGCTGGGGCTGATGAGCGTGTGATTCCTGAAAGTCCAGCTGTTAAGTTCTTTTATGAGGCCAATGTGTTGCCAACACAACGTATTGCGCGTTTAGCTAAAGAAGCGGGTGTTAAGAAGTTTGTGGTATTTGGTTCGTATTTTGCGGAGTTTGCGGAAAGATTACCTGAATATGAATTGAGAAAACAAGCATACCCTAATACGCGTTTATTACAGGAGCAAGTTGCTTTTGCTGAGGGTGAAGGGGCTATGGATGTTACATCTCTTAGACTTCCTTATATCTTTGGTACAATGCCAGGTAGACTTCCACTTTGGAAGATGTTTGTGGACCAAGTTAGAGGCAAGGAAGTATGCCCTGCACTTAAAGGTGGTACAGCGGTGGTTACAGTTGAACAAGTGGCTGAGGCTGCGGTTGGAGCTATGGAAAATGGTGTTCACCGTGGTACCTATGCCATCTGTGCATACAATATGAAGTTTAAAGACTTCTATCAAATGATGGTCGATGCTTTGGGTCAAACTGAGACTACGCAAGTTCCGGTTGTTGAGTATGAACAAATGTTACCAACATACCAAGCTATTGATGCACATGCTAAGGCTGAAGGAAAGGAACACGGTATGCATATGGTTGTAAGTGCTAAGTTGCAAACTGAGGACTTATTCTTGGATCCTAAGGATACGATGCCTGTATTAGGTATTAAGGAACACGATGTTGAGGCTTCTATTAAAGAATCCTTGAAACTGTGTGTTTAATAATTAGTTGAAACTAAAAGAGATTTACATTGCGTGTAAATCTCTTTTTTTTATGAGTATGGTTAGTGTTATATCGTGTTTTCATGCCTATAATTATAATTAATGAGGTGTGGGATGAAGCAAATATATAAAGAGTTGATGGCTGTATTTCTTAACTGGGGTTCTTTGCGTATGGGGGACCGTCGGATCATTTTGCGATGATGCATGAGGCGGTAGTTGAGACACAGTTTAAAGCGTATGTTTTCCTCATCGCTAGTTTCTATGTAATTTGACTTGAAATAGTGACAAATTCGTATAAGTTGTTTTTTATGTCATGTTATAGAAGAATTAAGTGATGTCAAAGTGATGTCAAAAAGTCTGGGAACCACGGGAATAGGGGGAATGCTGGGAAAAACAATGGCTAATTGCCCTCTATTTGGGACTGCAGGGAATTAAGAGACAAAACTTGTGGCTGAGAGTGAATTATCATTTACTGATGTAAGTGGAAATTTAAATGTTGATTCAAGTACAACATCAATCACTCTATATCCACCTAAATCGGATAATCCTCAATTACACGGTTCATGGAATGTCTTTGGACATTGGGGACCAACAGATGGTAAAGGAAACCATGGACAAAATGGAACGAGTGACATGAATCTACAACCATCTGTTTATCCAGGTGATACATTAACATTTGGACACCGTATATCTGCTATGTATAATGGACAATATTCAGGATACGATAAATACTTATTCAATTATATTATCGATGATTACCTAGACTTAAGAAGAATTAGTGTACCTTTACAGTGGGTAGATTTCCCCAATTCATTAACTGGGATGAGTCCTTTAGAAAGAGCACCAGAATATGATATCTATCTACTTAAAGATAAACCAGAGCTTGAGTTAAAAGGGACAAATACACTAGATCCAAATGGTATCATCGCTGTACTTAAATACGGTGTAGATTTCGTACATGGTGATGAGATCGATATTGCTCAAGTATTAATTGATAATGGGTTGCCATCAAATACACATATCAGTCAAGTGCGTTATGACTTTACTTATGCACCAGGTGGACTATTCTCATATTCAAGTAGTAATCTTGCAGACAGTTTTTTCAAATATGAGTTTAAGATTCATAATGACTGGCAAGAAAGTGATAAATATGATGCAGTAAATGACAGAACGTTATTAAGAAACGAAATTACAATTTATGGAAAAGAAACGACAAAACCAGGATTTAACTATGACCAATTTGATATTCAAATTTGGGACTTTAGATCTGATATCATCACAGGAAAAATAAAATGTAATGAAAATCAAGTTCCTGGAACAAGCTACTGGTATGATGTTAACAATGTTAGACTATCATGTACAAGTATTAATAGTTCTAGAAATAGTGGCAATGTATCATATGGATCATATGGTAATGCAGATTTCTGGTCTGTTAATGGTGATAGATTGGCATATGTAACTGATATTAAAGAAGATGTGCACCCAACAACAGCAAATACTATTGAAATCGTAGATGCAAAAGAAGGGGAAGTGTTACCTGGTAAAAATAAGATAAAAGCTACAGTAAGTAATATTGAAGATATTTCTTTAGGTCAAATCAACCGTGGTGGTATGACATCTTATCTATACATACCTAAAGCAATAACACTTGATCTTCAAGATATAGTCTTCTATGGTGCTCCAACATCAGGAATAACAGTGGAAGTTAAAGATATGAAAATTACTCAAGGTAACTATAATATTTATGAAGTAACATGGGATAGCCATGGGGTTGAGGTGGATCCAGCAACAAGTTTTACTTTAGAAATAGGAGTTAATGTTGGTGATAAACTATCCGATTTAACATTACACATTCTGACACATCTACCAAATAATGCAGATTTCTTTGTCTTATCTACAAGTGAACCAAAAGTAACAGATACTATAAAAGTAAGAGATAACTCAAATCTAACAGGTATGGGTGAAGATACAGTCTTAATGAAATCAAGTAATGTATATAAGATAATTAGTGACTACTTTGTACTTACAGAAAAATTTGTAAAAGGAGTTTTAGATACTGAATATTCTAAACTCGGAGAAACCACAATAGATGGAGAAGTATCATATAAACTTGATATGACTAACAAAGAGGGAACAGATATCACAAGTATGCTACTCATGGATGTATTACCAAGTGTTGATGATTTAGGTATAACTGACTCAGTAGAACGTGGTAGTGATTTCACTTTAGTGTTAAATGGGCCTGTAAAAGTCGATGACCGTTTTACCGTATTTTATAGAGAATCAAAAAATCCAAAAAGAGATGTATTTAACAATATACTTTCAAAGGATAATTTTGGAACAATAACCAATCCATTAGACAGTGAAGATGGTAATTGGGTTGAAGCACATGAAGTAACTGACTTTGAAAACATTCATAGTTTCATCATAGTCTTAAATGAAGGAGATGTAATTGAAGTTGATGAGAAGTTCTCAATTGAATTTACAACTGTTGTCGATCAAGAGGATAAAGAAACTCTAAGTAAGATAAAGGAACAAAAAGTTGCGTGGAATTCATTTGCTTATTCTGTAAATGGTAAACCAACTGTTGAACCACTTCAAGTAGGTGTTGTAATAACTCCATTTGTTGAT
>JAAYGI010000094.1 GCA_012727815.1 Erysipelothrix sp. | reverse complement strand
TATTTGTAAGTGAAATGAGTAATGATGAACCTGTAATTATTGATGAGACCAAACCACAACTCTTTACAATGTTCTCACTCAATACCTTAAATGTACAACCAACAGATGAAGATCAAGACATCGTTGACGAAAAAATAGATCAACTTAAACAAGAAAACAATCCGATTGTAAAACAAGACAGTCCAGAATTAGATATTATCGCAAAGACTACTGAAGTCAATATTGAGTATGGAGTCGTTAATTTTAGAACGAAAACGGTAAACAATAATACAAACTATATTAATGTTGAAACCAATCAAACAGGATATCTTAACGGACAATATGGAGCAGACGCTGCCTTCTTAGGATACGACAATGATCGTGTTCTCTTTAGAATGGCAGGTATTAAAGGATCTGTACCTAAATCAGAAGTCGTCATACTTGAATATACTAACAATATGAATGTATCACGATATGTCACATCAAAAGACCGTCTATTTCATGGAATTGTCACAGACTTAAGCGAAACGACATTCAATACTACTCAAGATGTTGGAGCACGTCCAAACTATTTAGAAGCTGATAAAGTTTACTACAGCTATGATGGACACTACTTCTATACTGACTATAAAGTGATGATTGATGATTATAAGGCTGATACCTTTAATAAAGCAATCAATAAAAATGAACCCTTTTATAATTATTTCCAATACTTATCACACCGTTCAATTTCAGGTGTCACTGCATCTGAAATCAATACATACATCAATACACGTAATGCAGAAGCAGGACGAGCAGATTCTAAACTTGTGAACACTGGAGCAGCATTTGTCGAAAACGAAGCGAAATATGGAACAAACGCACTGCTTATGCTTGGTGTTGCGATCAATGAAAGTGGTTGGGGAACAAGTAGAATTGCAAGAGAATACAATAATCTTTTTGGACATAACGCCTATGATTCTGATCCAAGTGCCGCAACCGGATATGGTAGTGTTGCTTTTAGTATTTATCATCATGCCGCATCCTTTATTTCCGATGGTTACTTAGATCCATGTGATGGTGCAACATTCAATGGAAACTTTGCAAAAGAAAACTGTCCACGTGGTCGCTACTATGGAGCAAATCTCGGTGATGAAAGTACCGGAATGAATGTTAAGTATGCAAGTGATCCGTATTGGGGAGAAAAAGCAGCAGCTCAAATTCATGTAATGACACGTCGTAATGCTGTTAAAAATTTAAAAACAGAAACAATCGGAATTAAATCAGGAACAGGAACGATAAACATTCGTCAAGAACCAAGAACAAGTACAATAGTACAAAATCAAACACGAACAAACAAACACTTTAGTTTCAAAATCTTAGGACAAGTAACAGGCGATAGTGTTAATGGAAATAATATTTGGTACAAGGTTCAATCTGACCCTGTACTTACAGCAAGTAGAGATAAGCTTGTACAAAATGTAAATGGAATAGTCAATACGTATAATATGGACACAATGTACGGATATGTACATTCAGAATATGTGAGTGTTGTAGATAACAAACCAGTCAATGTAATCCCTGAACCTGAAGAACCACCTACACCACCTAAACCGACTTTCCCAGTTGGTGATGTGAATGGTGACAAAAAGATTTCTTCTTTGGATTATATGATTATTAAACAACATATTATCGGAAATAGAAAAATGTCAAAAGATGAGTTGTCTCGCGCAGATGTATATAAAGATGGAAAAATATCATCATTAGATTATATGACGATCAAAAATATGATTATAGGAAGATAGGTACAGTTATGAAGAAAAAAATGAGTGTTTTATTAGTTGGATTATTATTCTTTCTAATACAAACAAAAACTTATGAT
>JAAYGI010000093.1 GCA_012727815.1 Erysipelothrix sp. | reverse complement strand
CGAGGTTGTGCATCAAAGAGAGGGTTATCCGATGAGCAAATTTGTGTTGTCGTCGCAACAAATCGGCAAGGAGCAGAATTTGCTAGTGTCATCGACACTGGTAAACCGTCAGCCGACGCAATTACTAGAGGGCTAGATCATCATATCAGTGAAGGTTCTGTGATGATTACAGATCATTTAACGTCATACAACGATTTAGTTGAGTCAAAGAAATGTGAACATTATACTTTATCTGATTATACGCAATATAATAAATTACTCCACATGAATACTGTTAATAGCATACACAGTATATTTAAAGGAATGATTCGACAATTTCGTGGTGTTGCCACAAAATACCTTAATAGATATTGCGCCCTTCTAATATTTGTGAGAAAGTTCGCTCAGATGGATGATAACGAAATGATGTCTTTAATGAGAGATAAAATTAGGAATGTTGATATTTTTTGTAAGATAGACAAGATAAATTATACTGATCTGGTATTAGTTTAAAATCAAGTACTAATTCGGTCAGTTAAGCCAAAGAAAAATCAAATTATATCAAGCGCCATTGGCGTGCAATACAAGGTGCCCACAATCCAAAAATACCCGGTTGTTCGATGGAAGGGCGCATCTCCCATATCTTAGCTTCAATCTTCTCTAGTAGACCAAAAGCTTATACAGAAAAGAACTTGATTAAGTATGCGAATCTAAGAAATTTATTTTTAAACAATATTGATATATTGAATGTTTATTTAGACACACTACATTTCGAAAAAGAAGATAATGTATTGGAAATTAACAAAGAAGTTTTAGATTTCTCAATGTTTGCTTCTAAAACAAGTTATGATAAATCTTCAACTTCAAACTGGGTTAAGGGGCTCATTTCAAAGAATTAAGGCTAGATCCTCAATTCACCCACATCCGCTTGAGACTAACGGTGGTCCAATATCTAATTAAAGAGGTAGTCGAAAGACTACCTTTTATTATGCCCTGACAAGGCTCAAGAAGGTTAAATCTTACATCTAAACTTGTAGGTAGAATACTCGCACAGGAGGTAAGCATGAAAGATTTATTTAAGTCTAGATTACCAATTCAATTATTTACAGCTGACACTGGCACTGATGGGCAGGAGAAACTTTTACTAAAGTATTAGGCTTCATTCAAATTATATAGTGTATGCATCTTTTCTAATATTAATTATGGGTATGTATCATTTCAATGCCTTGTTTGTTATAATCAATATAGAGGTGTTTTATGAAGATTATAATGGATGAAAGTGCAATGACACGTTCTTTAGTAAGAATGTCACATGAAATTATTGAAAAGAATAAAGGTTTAGACAAAATAGTATTATTAGGTATTGAAACACGTGGTGCAAATTTAGCGTTTAGAATAGCTAAAATAATGGAGAAGATAGAGAAGGTCAGTGTACCTGTAGCTTCACTTGATGTTAGTTATTGGCGTGATGATAAGCCGGCTATTGATCAAGCATTTAAATTACCAATATCAGTACAAGATCGTATTGTAGTAATTGTAGATGATGTATTGTTTAAAGGACGTACAGTACGTGCTGCAATGGATGGCATTATATTCAATGGTAGACCACAACAGATACAACTTGCTGTACTTGTAGATAGGGGACATAGAGAACTTCCTATTAGAGCAGATATTGTTGGTAAAAACGTACCAACTTCATTAAAAGAATCAGTCAAAGTATATTTAAACGAAGTAGATGACAAGGAATGTGTTATCTTACAGGATACTTAGAAAGGGGTAAGTTATGAGAATAGGTTTATTCACAGATACATATACACCAGATATTAATGGTGTAGTAACATCAGTACTTGCATTAAAACAAGGTTTAGAACGTGCGGGGCACACAGTGTTTGTTATTACAACACACCCATCCGTTACTAAAAGTGTTTATGAAGATAATGTTTTGTATTTACCAGGATTGGAGCTTAAGTTTTTATATGGATATAAACTAAGTTCACCCATTCACCTTAAAGGTTTAGAAGTAGTTCAGGGAATGGACTTAGACATCATCCATGCTCACTCCGAATTTGGGATTGGGATATTTGGTAGAATTGTTGCGAAGAACTTAAAGATTCCAATGGTATCAACATATCATACACAATATGAAGACTATACCCATTACGTTAATTTATTTCATGTTAAAAGAATCGATGCTTTAACAAAGAAAGCTGTCGCATCTTTAAGTCGCTTATACAGTAAAAACGTAAGTGCTATAATTGCGCCATCTGAAAAAACAAAGCATATGTTGATGGGATATGATATTCGTAAGGAAATCGTAGTCATACCAACAGGGCTTGATTTTGATAAGTTTAAAAAAGTTAATAAAGAACGTGTGAATGAGATTAAAGACAAATATAATTTACACGGTAAGTTTGTTATTACAAATATTGGTAGAATTGCAGAAGAAAAGAGTTTAGATCTAGTATTAAAGGGATTTAAAGCACTATGTGACAAGCGAGATGATGTACATCTTATGATTGTAGGTGGTGGACCACAACTTGATGATTTAAAATCTTTAGCTAAGAAATTGGAATTAGGAGATAGTGTAACCTTTGTAGGACCTGTTTCTCCTGAGTATGTTCCATCTTATTACCATGCATCAAATGCATTCATATCTGCATCCTTAACTGAAACACAAGGGTTAACTTATATTGAGGCATTGGCAAGTGGTCTTGTTGTTTTCGCAAGATTTGATAAACCTTTAGAAGAAATCGTACTAGATGAAAAAACAGGATTCTTATTTACAAATCCTGAAGACTTTGTTGAAAAGGCTATTAAATATATTGAAATGTCTGAAGACGAGAAAAACTTCATGAGATCACAAATGAATGCGGTACTGTTACCATATGATTTAAATGTGTTTACAGAGAATATATTAGCGGTATACCAAAAAGCAATCAACACCTTCCACGGTAAATATAAATTGATTGCCATTGAAGATGAAGATGAGCAAGTAGCATTAACACTGCAACATGATCTAACTACAGATACATTGGTATTTGATAAAGGTGTAATAGATAGAAGGGAATTAGAACTTGGTATGGAATTATCACGTAATGAGATAAACTCATTAGAAGAAGATCAAAAAGTATACGAAGCATACCAGCTATCTATAAAACGTATTGCGCTCAAAGATTATACAAGCTTTGAAATATCAGAATATATTAAAGGTAAGATGAATTTAAGCCAAGAAGAAGTTGAAACTGTTATAGAATACCTAAAACATAGACATTTTATAGATGATGAAAGATATCTTGAAGATAAGATTTCTTATCTAAGACATCAAAACAGAGGAAATCAATGGATTATTAATGATCTTGTACCAAGAGGATTCTTTACTCAAGAGGTTGAAGAAACTTTAGCACTTGAGCCATATGATGACTACTTAGAGCGTGGTTTAAGTAATGCAAAATCATTCTACAGAAGAATTAAAGAAGGGTCAGCACTACATAGAGAATATAAACTAAAGCAACATTTACAAAGAGAAGGTTATGAAAATGACATTATTGATGATATACTGTTGAACCTTAGTGAGAATTACAGTGAAGAAGAAGAGAGAAACAGTCTGAGATATGAATTGCTAAAGTCTATCTCTAGATATAAAACACGATTCGGCAAAGATAAATTAAAACGAAAAGTGATTCAGCATGCACTATCTAAAGGATATGCATTCGAAGAGATTAATGAGGTATTGAAGGAGATTGAAATAAATGAAGATTAATAAATTTGAAAATGGAATGAATGTGACAGTCCCACTGCTTATAAATACAGTTACCAAAGGTGTAACACAAAATGGGGCGCCTTATTTATCTATCTTGTTTCAAGATAATACTGGAAACATAGAAGGTAAATGGTGGGATGTGAATCCTGAACTTGAAAAATTAGTTGTACCAGGAGCAATTGCTACTGTAAAATGTGATGTGCTTCTGTATCGTCAAAACTTACAAATCAGAGTTCAAGGAATGAACTTCGAAGGTGATTACCAAGTAGAGGAATTCTCAGCTTCATCACCATTTGAAAAAGAATTCTT
>JAAYGI010000092.1 GCA_012727815.1 Erysipelothrix sp. | reverse complement strand
TAGTAAAATCATGATTATTGCGGTGCTTATTCATAATCCGAATATTTGGTTACTGGATGAACCGCTTACTGGATTAGATCCTAAATCATCATTTAAACTCAAAGAACTCATGAGAGAACATGCTCATAAAGGAAATACAGTTTTATTTTCCACTCATGTCTTAGAGGTTGCCGAAAAACTCTGTGATGAGATTGCCATCATTGATCATGGTGAAATTAAATATCAAGGGACATTAAATGCTTTAAAAGAACAACATCCTGAAAAATCGCTTGAAGAAATTTTCTTGGAAGTTACCAAATGACCAATATAAAAGCTTTATTTAAAGTAATTCTTAAAAGCACCTTAGCAAGTTTTTCTTCATCAAAGAGTAAGGCACTAAATATCCTACTATGGGTCATTATTGGGTTGTTTGCGATTATCCCATTAGTGTTTGTCTTCTCATTTATGTTTAAAGAAATTCTTATGATGCTACATACTGTCAATCAAACTGGAATTTTTGTTAGTTTAATCCTCGTTCTAATTACCATTGTGATTGCGGTCTTCTCAATGCTACAAATTCCATCAGTCTACTATTTTTCAAATGACACAGAATTTTTTATTAGTCTACCAATTAAACCTTACGAAATTGTCATGAGTAAATTCTTAGTGGTTATCTAATTTGAATATTTACTTGTAGCCATGATATTTGTTCCATTCATGGTTGTGTATACTCAAGTCACTGGACAATTATTAAGTATTCCATTTGCGATTATAGTAGGTTTATTATTGCCAGTTGTCCCAGTCATTATTTCAAGCATTCTTATTATCTTACTTATGAATTTTGTCCCATTCTTAAGATCAAAGAATACAATTATGATTTTAGTTGGATTAATTACTATTGGTTTAAGTGTTGGCTTTCAATTCTTAGTTCAGAGTAATACTGCTTCTATGACTCCTGAAAAAATGCTAGAACTCGTTCAAGCGGGAAACAACACATTATCTAATGTTATGTTTGCTCTTATACCTAGTGTAAGATTTGCCAGTGAAGCAATTTCGAACCAATCGATCGCTTCATTACTAATTTTTATTCTAATTACAGTAGGATTGGTCTTTGTTTATTTATGGTTGGCTAATTTACTCTATCTTAATGGCGCAACATCTATTGGAGATAGTACAAAAAACAAAAATAAATTCAAACAAAATCAATTGACCTCATCTCAGAATAATTCTGTAACGACAACCTTCTTTAAACGAGAACTCAAAAATATACTGAGAACTCCTGCCTATATTCTTAATATTATCTTACCTATCTTTATCTTCCCTATTCTCTTATTAATTCTTCCATTGATGAATCGCAGTGAAGACTTAGAAGGACTTGATTTAAGTGGTTTAAATGTTTTATTAGTTGAACTTACAAAGAATCCAGTTAATTTACTCTACTTTGGTATTCTAGCTGGTGTGGTTGTAGGATTATTTGTAGGCATGAACAATAATACTTTATCCGCAACAAGTATATCTCGTGAAGCTAAGGAACTCGTGCATATAAAAACTTACCCTATTTTATACAAAGATATGTTAAAGGGTAAGTTATTAGTCGCAATTCTATTTAATGTGTTTGGGATGGCAGTGTTCTTGATCACAGTGAACGTGATGTTCAAATTACCACTCTTGCTCTCAATTGTTGCTTTTGTGTTCTCAATCGCCTTTACCACCTTAACCAGTTTGTTCTGCATGACTTTAGATATTGCTCGTCCAAATCTAAAATGGACCAACGAAACTCAAGTCATTAAACAAGGAAAGAACGTGATGATTGCGTCACTGGGTTCTATGGTGATGATTGGTGTTATTATAGCCTTAGGCGTCGTTTTATTTGATCACAAGCTCATCTTTATTCTGATAATGTTAGCGTGTTTAGTATCAGGTCTTGTAGCACTTTGGTACAACATTAATACTAACGCACAAGATAAGATTATTGCTTTAGAAGTTTAAAGTTTTAACTTTTTCCCAAGGATAATCCTCGTGGCCAAAATGACCAAAGTTACTAGTTTGGCGAAAGATTGGATTGAGTAAATCCAATTCGTTGATAATGTTATAAACACTAAAATCAAAGTTATTGTTGACAATCTCTAGTAATTCTTCGTTTGAGTAATTTGAGGTTTGATAACCATTCACATACAATGACTGAGGAGTTTGTTT
>JAAYGI010000091.1 GCA_012727815.1 Erysipelothrix sp. | reverse complement strand
GAAAAAGGAACAATTGTTAAAATTGGAGTTGAGCGTAATGCGGAGATCAAGAATTTTGATGTAACGCGCGATAATATTAATGCTCTGACATGGGGCGAGATGTTGGATGATGAAACAGCATATCTTGAGATTTCATCTTTTGGAACATCTTTGGCCGAATCTGTAGAACTATATTTAAATAGTTTTAAAGAAGAAGGCGCAAAAAACTTAATATTAGACTTACGTGATAATGGTGGAGGATATCTAGAAGCAATTAACAGTTTATCTGAATTGTTCTTTGAAGAAGGTACAACAATCTACTTTGAAAAGTTCACAAATGGTGAAGAAACAGAATATAAACTAAAAAACTCACGTTCACATTTATATCCGTATGATGATATCGTCGTATTGATTAATGAAAATAGTGCTTCGGCATCTGAAGTTTTTGCACTTGCTCTAAGAGATAATATTGGCGCAACACTAGTAGGTAATACGACGTATGGTAAAGGAACAGTACAGAGACAAACTCAAGATGGTATTGATAAGTCTTACTTAAAGTATACTTTTGCGAAATGGTATTCACCATCTAAAGTTAATATACATGAAGTTGGGGTAGAGCCCGATGTTAAAAGTCTGTTACCTGATATATTCTATGAACCATATATTGAAATAGAAAAAGAAATCACATCATATGACACAGTAGATGATGCAGTAAAATATATTCAAAAAGGTTTAAATTTCCTAGGTTATCATAATGGACGTGAAGATTCGTACTATGATTTAGCAACAAGAGATTCAATTAATAAATACAAAGCTGATAAAGGCTTAACATTAAATGATACGATTGACCAAGAGTTCATTTTATCAGTCTATAGTAATGTTGTTAAGGAATGGGCGTTAAATAAAAACGCAAAAGATACACAACTTAAAAAGGCACTAGAGGTGATTCAACTTGGAACATAAATTCCAATTAGTTTCAAAATTCGATCCAAAAGGGGATCAGGTTAAAGCGATTAAAGAACTTACTAAAGGTATTCTTGATGGAAAACAAGAGCAAGTACTTTTAGGTGCGACGGGAACTGGTAAGACATTTACAATATCTAAAGTTATTGCTGAACTTAACAGACCTACCCTTGTGTTTGTACATAATAAAACATTAGCGGGCCAATTATATTCGGAATTTAAAGATTTCTTTCCACATAATAGAGTGGAATATTTTGTTTCGAACTTCGACTACTATCAACCAGAAGCTTACCTACCAGGATCAGATACATATATTGAAAAATCATCCATGATCAACGAAGAACTTGACATGTTACGACTATCAGCACAAAACTCAATACTTGAAAGACGGGATACAATTGTAGTAGCGTCTGTTGCGAGTATTTATGCAACGTCAGATCCAGCATATTATAAAGCGATGCTCTATACATTGAGAGTATCTCAGGAAATCAAAAGAGAAGACTTACTTCACGATTTAGTATCAAGACAATACAAACGTAATGATATGGAACAATCACGTGGTACCTTTAGAGTACGTGGTGATTCAATTGAAATTGTTCCGGGTCACTCTGATGATACCGTAATTAGAGTAGAATTCTTTGGAGATGAAATTGAAAGAATCGTTGAACTGGATCGTATAACAGGACATCGAAAAGATGCTTTTATGGTATACCACTTATTCCCAGCTAATGAGTATGCAAGGGATTTAGAACACATCAGAAAAGCATGTCTTATTATTGAGGCAGAGATGCACGAAAGACTTGCTTATTTCCATAAAGAAAATAAATTAGTTGAAGAACAACGTTTAAGACAAAGAACAGAACATGACTTAGAAAATCTACGTCAGTTTGGAATTACATCAGGTATTGAAAACTATTCAATGCATATAGATGGCAGAAGCCCAACGCAACGTCCTTTTACACTGTTTGACTATTTCCCAGATGACTTTCTATTTGTAGTAGATGAGTCACATGCTTCATTACCACAGGTAAGAGGAATGTATAATGGAGACCAAAGTAGAAAACGTACACTTGTTGAATTTGGTTTTAGATTACCAAGTGCAATGAATAACCGTCCCATGACATTTGAAGAATTTGAAAGTGTTCAAAAACAAACGATATATGTATCTGCAACTCCTGGTGATTATGAACTTGAAAAAGTTAATCATGAGATTGTTGAGCAGATTATTCGTCCTACAGGACTTGTTGACCCTACAATTGAAATCAAACCGTCAAAAGGTCAGGTTGATGATCTTATCGAACAGATACATGAAAGACGTGCAAGAAATGAACGTGTTTTGATTACAACACTTACGGTAAAAATGGCCGAAGAGCTAACATCCTACTTACAAGAGATGGATATTAAAGTAGCTTACCTACACCATGAGACAAAAACTCTAGAAAGAATTGAGATTCTAAGAGACTTAAGACTGGGTAAATATGATGTTGTGATTGGGATTAACTTACTAAGAGAAGGTTTAGACCTACCTGAAGTAAGTCTTATCTGTATCTTAGATGCTGATAAAGAAGGATTCTTAAGATCCAAACGTTCTTTAGTTCAGATAGTCGGACGGGCAGCGCGTAACCAAAATGGACACGTTATTATGTATGCAGATAAAATGACAGACTCAATGCGTTACACCCTTGATGAAACAAAACGTAGACGTGACATTCAAGAAGCATATAACAAAGAACATGGTATCACTCCAAAAACAATTATCAAAGAAATCAGAGATGTTATTTCTGGTAAAGAGACTGCAGAACTTACAAAACGTGTAAGAACTCAGAAAAAAGCATCTAAGAAAGAACTTGATGAGGTTGTGGGTAGATTAGAAAAAGAAATGCGTGAAGCAGCAGCACTTTTAGATTTTGAAAGAGCCGCTCAACTTAGAGATATTCTTTTAGAAATTAAAGCTGAAAACGGGATTAAATAATATGAGCCACAACGATATAGTTGTGGCTTTTACTAAAAAAACAAGACAAACAAATAGAGTAAGTTATCACATTACAACACGAATTGTATAGAAGTATTTCAATATTATGTTATTGGAAATAGTGTTATAATTAACAAGAAATATGGAGGCAACATGGAAAAAAATAAAATAATCATTAGAGGTGCCAAAGAAAACAACTTAAAAAATATAGATATTGAACTACCAAGAGAAAAACTTATTATTATGACTGGGCTTTCAGGTTCAGGTAAAACATCTCTCGCATTTGATACAATATATGCAGAAGGTCAAAGACGTTATGTAGAGTCACTCAGTTCTTATGCACGTCAATTCTTAGGAAATATGGAGAAACCTGATGTTGAGTTAATTGAAGGATTATCACCATCAATTGCGATCGACCAAAAAACAACAAGCAATAACCCACGTTCAACTGTTGGAACAGTAACAGAAATTTATGACTACCTAAGATTGCTATATGCACGTGTAGGAGTCCCTTATTGTCCAATACATAATGTGGAGATATCATCACAATCTATAAAACAAATTGTGGATAAAATTATGTCATATGAAGATCAATCACGATTAGAAATTATTGCCCCAATTACAAAAGGTCAAAAAGGAGAACATATTGAACTCTTAGAAAACCTACGTAAGGAAGGGTTTATCCGTGCATACATTGATGAAAAACTTGTAATGCTTGATGAAGTAACAAAATTAGAACGTACAAAGAAACACGATATTTCTGTTGTAGTGGACAGAATTGTTAAAAAAGATGACAGTCAATTTAGAATTACAGACTCAGTTGAAGTTGCTTTGAAATTAAGTGATGGAATTATAGAAGTTAAAGTAGGGGATAAAGTAGATTTATTCTCAAATAAATTTTCCTGCCCACATTGTGGATTTAGTATTCCATCAATTGAACCCAGACTATTTTCATTTAACGCACCAATTGGTGCATGTCATTCATGTAATGGTTTAGGTGTAACACAATCTGTTGATGTTAACCTACTGATTACAGATGAGAATCTAAGTATTGCTGAGGGTGGAATCCGTTATTATAAAAATATTTACGGAACACAAAATATTGAGTGGCAGGTTTTCGAAACATTATTAGACTATGCAAAAATTGATGTTCATACACCCATTAAGAAATTTACAAAAAGACAAATGAATATAATGTTGTATGGTACAGACAAACCTGTAATCTATGAGATTCATACACGTTCTGGTAACATGCTTAGAAGAAATGAAAAAATTGAAGGTATCTCCTCTTTAATAGAAAGAAGACATACCGAAACAACATCCTCATCAAAACAAGCGTGGTATGCAACATACCTTGCAGAGACAGAATGTGCGACATGTAAAGGAACACGTCTCAATGAACATGCACTTGCAGTGTATGTAGGTGAAAAGAATATTCCTGAGTTTACAAGTCTTTCTATAGATAAAGCATTAGCATATATTAAAGGATTGCCTTTAACAGAAATGCAAAGAAATATAGCACACTTGGTAATTCAAGAAATTGAAAACAGACTCTCATTCTTATTAAATGTTGGATTAGACTATCTAACACTTGATAGAATTGCAGGAAGTTTATCAGGCGGAGAAGCGCAAAGAATCCGTCTTGCAACACAAATAGGATCAAGACTGACAGGTGTTCTTTACGTACTGGATGAGCCTTCAATAGGATTACACCAAAGAGATAATGCACGTCTTATTCAAACACTTAAAGATATGCGAGACCTAGGAAATACATTGATTGTTGTTGAACATGATGAAGAGACAATGATGGAAAGTGACTGGATTGTTGATATTGGTCCAGGAGCTGGAGCTCAAGGTGGAGAAGTTATTGCCAATGGAACCCTTGAAGACATTCTTAAGAATAAAGAATCACTAACAGGTAGATACTTAAGTGGAGAACTTAAGATTGATGTGCCAAGCACTCGCCGTGATGGAAATGGACTGAGCATTGATATTAAAGGTGCTGCAGAAAATAACTTGAAAAATGTTAATGTTTCTTTCCCACTAAATAAATTTATCGCAGTAACTGGTGTAAGTGGTAGTGGTAAATCTACACTTATTAATGAAGTATTGAGTAAGTCATTACAACAACACTTAACCCAACCAAGAATGAGACCTGGAAAACATAAATCTATTGCAGGACTTGAGAATATTGATAAATTAATTACGGTTAACCAAAATCCAATTGGTAGAACACCACGTTCTAACCCCGCAACATATACAGGAGTATTTGATCATATACGTGATCTATTTACAATGACACCTGAAGCTAAAATGCGCGGTTACAACAAAGGGCGTTTCTCATTTAACGTACCTGGTGGACGCTGTGAAACATGTAAAGGTGATGGTGTTAAGAAAATATCAATGCACTTCTTACCAGATGTTTATGTAAAATGTGATGAATGTAATGGCCGCCGTTACAATGAAGAAACACTACAAGTATTTTATAAAGAGAAGAATATATTTGATGTACTTGATATGAGTATCAGTGATGCAAGTGAATTCTTTAAAGCAATACCAAAGATTAATCGTGGTATGCAAGCATTAATGGACGTTGGACTGGGTTATATCAAACTTGGACAAAGTGCAACTACCCTTTCAGGTGGTGAGGCACAACGTGTTAAACTTGCAAGTGAACTACAAAAACCTGCTACAGGAAAAACACTCTTTATACTAGATGAACCAACAACGGGACTTCATACACATGATGTTAAGAAACTTGTTGCAGTATTAAATCATATTGTTGATGGTGGAGACACAGTCATCACCATCGAACATAACCTTGATGTTATCAAATCAGCCGATCATATTATTGATTTAGGACCTGAAGGTGGCGATAAAGGTGGTACAATTGTAGTGGTAGGAACTCCAGAAAAAGTGGCTAAGAATAAAAAGAGTCATACTGGAATCTATTTAAATAAAGTATTATAGGAGGAAAAGACTATGGAACGTAAAACAGTAAATGTAAAGAAGTTAATCGAACATTTTAATTTTGAACAAATAACCGGTGATGCAGAGTCCTTGCAACGCAAGATATGGGTACCAAATATTTCACGACCTGGTCTTGAACTCTCAGGTTTCCTTGATCACGTTGAATTAAAACGTATCAACCTTATTGGTAATAAGGAAACAGCATATGTGGAAAGAATTAAAGATGAAGCTGTATTAGAATCAAGATTTGATTTTATAACCGCTGATGAAACACCGTTTTGTTTGGTAACTGATGGCAATGAAGTACATCCATTATTATTAAAAGTCGCAAAACGTAAAAACTTTCCAATTTTCAAAAGTGATTTAAAAACATCAGAATTAATGGTTGATATTATTACATATCTTGATGAAGCATTGGCAATTACGACAAATGTACATGGTGTACTGATGAACGTATTTGGTAAAGGTGTACTAATTATTGGTGAAAGTGGCATGGGTAAATCCGAAGTTGCACTTGAACTTATACTAAAAGGACACTCTTTGATTGCGGATGACAGAGTAGATATATCACGCGTTAAAGATAAAATTATTGGTGCATCACCAGAACTTATTAAAGGAATGCTAGAGATTAGAGGAATTGGTATTATTGATGTCTCTCATATGTTTGGTGTTCGCTCATACCTAGAACAAGAAGAAGTTAACTTTGTAATAGAGTTTGAGAAATGGGATAACAACAATGATTATTTAAGAGCTGGAATTGAAGAAGAACACTTCTATGAAGCTTTAGGTACAAAGATACCTAAAATTATATTTCCAGTAAAAGAAGGACGAAATCTATCTGTATTGGTAGAATCAGGAGTCCGAGACTTTATGTTAAAACAAAGAGGTTTTAACACAGCTAAAATATTTGATGAACGTGTAATGCGTCATATACAAGACAAGAATGAGGGTATAACAAATGATTGAATTTTTTCCTGATTTACCAACCTTTTTAAAGATTGGTCCCGTGACAATTACATGGTATGCATTGTTAATTGTTATTGGTGCATATGCAGCATACTATATTAGTTTACAGAATTTAAAGAAGATGGGATATACAACTGATGATGCAGATGGTTTATTCTTCGGAGTCTTAATATTTGGAATACTGGGAGCACGTTTGTGGTATGTAATGTTTTATGACTTATCATTCTATTTACAAAATCCAGCAAGTATCTTAAATATTACTGAAGGTGGACTTGCAATCCATGGTGGTATCTTTGCTGCTGTAATATATGGTTATATTTATATTAGTAAAAAAGGCTATAACTTTATTCACTGGTTGGATGCAGTATTACCAAACGTATTACTATCACAAGCTATTGGACGTTGGGGAAACTTTATGAACCAAGAAGCATTTGGTGGTATTGTTAGTGAATCTCACTTTAGATTTCTACCAAACTTTATAAAAGAAACAATGTTTATTAATGGTGCTTATAGAGCACCTACATTCTTATATGAAAGTATATTGAACCTAATTGGATTTCTATTGATTACACAAGTTATTAAAAAATCTAAGAAACTTAAAAGAGGTGATCAATCCTTTTTCTATCTTATATTTTATGGTGTAATTCGTTTTATTATTGAAGGTATGAGAACAGATGCTTTACCATTAAACTTAGGGTTTATTGAATTGAGAATAGCACAAGTTATTTCTGTAATCTTCGTAATTGTAGGTGTAATGGGAGTTATGGGTGTTTTCAAAAAGTTCTTTCCAAAAGTTAAACCAACACTGGTATTTGATTTTGATGGAACAATTATGGATACACAAGAATTAATTCACCAAACATTTATTGAAGTATTTAAAGTACATAAGCCAGATTACATATTGTCACAAGATGACTTGTATTCATTTTTAGGACCAACACTAATGGACTCATTTAGAAGATTTTTCGAAGAGGACAAAGTGGATGAACTTGTAACACACTATAGAGAATTAAACCTTGAGATTCATGACAAATATGTAAAACCAATGGACCATGTAATCGATGTATTAACACGATTAAAGGCAGAAGGTTATACAATGAGTATTGTTTCAAGTAAAGTAAGAAAACCAATTGAATATGCTTTAGAAATGACAGGAATGTCACATCTATTTGATTCAGTTTATGGAATGGACGATTACGATAAAGTAAAACCAGACCCAGAAGGTATTTTAAAAGCAATGAAAGATAACTTCTATGACAGGTCATCATTTATTTATTTAGGTGATACAGTTACGGATATAGAAGCTGGAAGAAGCGCAGGTGCATATACCATAGGATATGTATTTGATGAAAAGAGAAGACAAGATTTAGTAGATAGTAATCCAAATGCTATTATTGATGATTGGCGCGAGTTAGAAGAAATATTAAGAGGAGATCACGAATGGACGTACAATACGATCTAATTATTGTTGGTGGTGGACCAGCAGGGATGACAGCAGGAATTTATGCTGGACGTGCTGGACTAAAAGTAGCAATGATGGAAAAATCAGCACCAGGTGGAAAAATGATAAAAACAGATATTATCTGTAACTACCCAGGTTTTGATGAAATAGATGGTGCAGGACTATCAATGAATATGTTCAACCATACACAAGAAAGTAATGTTGAGTATCTATATGGAGACTTAACATCAATAGAAATATCAGGTAATAAAAAAACACTTCATACAGAAGATGGTAGTACTTATACAGCGCATGCTGTAATTGCTGCAACAGGAACTGTAGAGAGAACTTTAGGATTTAAAGAAGACGATATGCTTTTAGGTAGAGGTCTATCCTATTGTGCAGTATGTGATGGTGCATTTTATCGCAACAAAGAAGTACTTGTAATAGGTGGTGGAAACTCAGCATTAGAAGAAGCTTCATACCTAACACAATTTGCAGACAAAGTTATCTTAGTTATAAGAAGAGATGTCTTTAGAGGAGATTTACTGGCTCAAGAACAAGTCTTAAATAACCCTAAGATTGAAGTTGTTAAACACCATATACCAGAAAGTTATATTATCAGTTCAGATAATAAACTTGCAGGTGTTAGCTTTAAAAATCTTGAAACAAATGAAATTGTAGATATTAAAGCTGGCGGACTCTTTCCATATATTGGATCAGATCCAGCAAGTGCATATTTAAAAGATTTAGATATCTTAAATGAAGAAGGTTACATCATTGCAGATGATAGAATGCATACAAAAATCCCAGGACTTTTTGGAGCAGGAGACATTAATGACAAGCATTTAAGACAGATAGTAACAGCAGCTGGCGATGGAGCAATCGCGGCTCAGGAAGCGTTTCATTATATTCAAACATTAAAATCTAAGGAATCTTAGGTTTTTTTGTTATAATGAATACAAGAGGTGAGAAGATGATTGTAAATAAAGTAGTTTTAGTAACAGGAATATCAGGTGCTGGTAAAACAACAGCCATGGCAGTCCTAGAAGATATCGGTTATAACTGTATTGATAGATATCCTGTAGGATTGATATCAAAGCTCATAGATATGTTACAAAAAGACCCCGAAGACGAACAGTTTAGAAACTTAGCACTTTCAGTATCAGCTCAAGACTTTCAAGCTTTTAAACAAGCTTTTGAAAATATTGAATGTGACTTAACGATTTTATATTTAGATTCAAGTTATGAATCTTTACTTTTACGATACAAATATAACAGAAGAAACCACCCATTACTTGTACAAAAAAAGGCAAACTCATTGGAAGAAGCCATAGAAATTGAAATTAGCAACTTTTCTAAAGTAAGGGAGTATGCAAGTATTATTATTGATACATCATTACTGTCGGTACATGACTTATCAAAAAGAATACAAAATGTTTTTACAATTTCTTCTAAAAAATCCTTAACGATTTCTTTCGTATCTTTTGGATTTAGACATGGTATCCCACGGGATGCCGATTTAGTTGTCGATGTTAGATTTTTAAAGAACCCTTATTGGGATACTGCACTTAGAGAAAAATCCGGAAATAACAGACAAGTTTATGACTATGTTATTAATGATGAGAAGACACAGAAGTTTATTGAGACATTAATTCCTTATTTAAACTTTACGATTAATCAATATGCTGATGAAAGTAAGCATCACTTAACAGTAGCAATTGGATGTACAGGTGGGCAACATCGATCTGTGTCACTTGTAAACTGGCTTCAAAGAATATACAGAGAAGACTTTCCTGTATTTATAAACCATAGAGATGTTGAGGAACACGATGATATGTATGAATAAGGTTACAGTAATTGGTGGTGGAACCGGACAATCAATTATCTTAAAAGGTATAAAAACCATAGATAATATTTCACTATCAGCAATCGTAACGGTATCAGATGATGGAGGAAGTACTGGTAAGTTAAGATATGAATTCAACATACCTGGTATGGGAGATATACGAAGTGTAATGGTAGCACTGGCTCCTGAAACCTCATTACTACCACAAATATTAGATTATCGATTTGATACGCTTGATTCAAAGTCATTGGGTGGACATAATCTTGGAAACTTAATCCTAACAGCACTGACACAGATGTCTGGTAGTTTTTTAGAGGCTGTAGGAAGTGTTTCAGAAATTCTTAAAGTAGAAGGTGCGATTATTCCATCATCACTACAAAGCTTGAAATTGATGGCTAGAATGCAGGATGGGACCATTGTTGCTGGGGAATCTAATATACCCCTATTTTCAAACAATATTAAAGAAGTATTTTACCAAGGAGAGGTTGTTGCAACACAAGAAGCAGTCAATGCTATCTTAGAATCAGATGCAATAATTCTGGGAGTAGGATCACTTTATACATCAATCCTTCCCAATGTAATTATCCCTGAAATTAAACAAGCGCTCAAAGATACAAAAGCAAAGAAAATATACTATTGTAATGTAATGAGTCAGCCTGGGGAAACCGATCATTATAGTGTGGAAGATCATGTACAAGCACTATTAGACCATATGGAATCCGACATAGATTATGTTGTGGTTGATAACAATAAGTTTTCTGAAAAAGTGATAGATAAATACAGTAAGAAAGAAAGTCATCTTGTCTTGTTAGATAAAAAGATTGACCACCCTTATGAAATTGTGGAACACGATGTTGTCACAGTTGAAGATGATTTAATACGTCATGATTCAGATAAAATTAAAAATAGTTTTAAGAAAATATTGGAGATGATTTAATGTCATATAGTTCAGATGTAAAACATGAAATTACGATGATTGATTTAGATGAGGAAGCTCAAAGAGCACAACTCTCTTCTTTTCTACATCTTAACTCTACGATGCATATTGAAAATAGAAGAATTGAACTTCAAATACAAATAGAAAATGCGACCATTGCAAAAAGAATATTTCAATTGGTAAAAGAGCGTTATAATGTTGAAACAGAACTTAAGGTTTTAAAAAGACAGAACCTTAATAAAAATACTATCTATAGATTAAGGATTAAAGACAGAGCAATTCCTATACTGGAAGACCTTGGTATTTACGGTAAAACAAGTTTTAGAGTTGTTCCATATAGTCATATTGTTGTTAAAGCTAGTTCAGCCCAGGCATATCTTGCTGGAGCATTTCTAGCAGCAGGAAGTGTTAACTCTCCTAATAAACCAGACTATCACTTAGAGATTGCTGCCAATACAATTGAGATGGCAGAATTTCTAGTAACGATTATGGAGAAGTTTGATCTTACTCCTAAAATTACTCAACGTCGTAGTAAGTTTATTGTCTATATTAAAGCAGCAGATAAAATAGCTGACTTCTTGAAGATTGTCGGAGCACAAAACTTATATCTTAAGTTTGAAGATGTAAGAATTCAAAGAGACTTCAGAAACTCAATTACAAGACTTGATAATATGGAACTTGCCAACGATGTTAAAACAATTCAAGCAGGAAACAAACAATTAGATGCAATCTATAAACTGATTGAACATAATCGATTGAATCACTTAGACCAAAGATTGATAGATGTAGCTGAATTAAGAATGGATCATCCTGAATCTAATTTAAATGAATTGATTGAAATCTACCAAAGAGAAACAGGGAATAAGATCAGTAAATCTGGTCTACAACATCGATTCAGTAAGATTCTTGAAATTTCAGAGAAGATTGATGAAAAGAGTTCATAAATAGGTTAAAATATAAGGAAGGTGGTGGATATAATGGGAATTCTACAAGCAATTATTATTTTAACAATTATCATATTAATATTAAGCGTGCTATTTAAAATATTCTGGTACTTTCTACCTATTCTTTTACTTGTATATGGAATATCTTATGTTATCAATCGAGTAAATGGTACAGGTAGTTCATTCTATAGAAGCGACAGAGATACACGTTCCACTAAGGCACGTCCCCCAAGACAATCTGCGGATATTGTAGATGTTGAATTTACTGTTAAGGATGATGAAGATGATCGATAAAGCAAAACTCTATGAAAGAGATGAGTTAAAACGCTATTGGAAATCGGCTTTTCCTGAGGCACAAGGAGAATCGATTGATTCATATTTCAATGTATACTATAAAGAAGAAGATACGGTTGTATTAAGAAATAATACAGGGGAGATCGTAGCAAGTGCACAAGTTAGACCAAAAGTACTCAATCTTGGCGGAAAAAAATTAAGGGTATCCTATATTAGTAATGTTATGACACGTCCTGAATTTCAAGGAAAAGGTTATATGACAAAACTATTAAAGGGCATATTAAAAGAGACATCACGTGATAATATTATTACATTGTTAAAACCATTTGAACCTCATGTATTCAGAAGATTGGGTTTTGAAAATGTTATTGAGTTGATGGAATATAATATCCCATCATCAAAGATTCCTTTATTTAATATGGATGGAATTGTATTATCGCCCAGTAATGAAAATTTATTAGAGGTTTATCAAAAGTTCACACAATACTTTGATGGATATTTCCAAAGAGATTTAGAATATTATGAATCACTCAGAACATACCTTAACTATAAAAAAGGTAATGTTATCGCCTTAAAAGAAGGTGATGATACCATTGGTTACTGTGTGTATCTCAACCATGCGACACATGTTGAAATTTTAGAATGTGCTTATGATACAAGTGGAACACTTATTAAATTAATGTCATTTGTAGCACGAGGTAAAAATAGAGTGCTCTTAAAAGCATCTACACAGGAGAAAATTCATAAATTATTTCCTCAAGTTATTAAATCTAAGCAACCATTCTTGATGGCTTATATTAACGACAAAGCTTTATTTGAAAGATTGTATGACATTAGAATACTCTCTGCATACTCTGCTTTTAACATAAGTGAAAAACCAAAATTTAATCGAGATTTCCAATAAGAATAATAAAGAATAATAAAGATAATTAAATATGTAGATAAAGCACTGGTATTTACTAATGTTAGATTGTTCACAATTGACATTTGATATCTTTCTACGTATAATTATACTGTAACATACAAGGAGGAATTATTATTATGGCAGTAAAAGTAGCAATTAATGGTTTCGGACGTATTGGTCGTTTAGCAGCACGCTACATGATCGGGTCTGAAGAAATGGAATTGGTGGCAGTTAACGACTTAACTGATGCAAAACAATTAGCTCATTTATTCAAATATGACTCAGCACAAGGTCGTTACGACAAAGATGTTGAAGTTAAAGATGGTGCATTCGTTGTAGACGGGCACGAAATTAAAGTTTTCAGCGAAAAAGATCCTGAAAACCTACCATGGGCAGCATTAGGTGTTGACGTAGTTATCGAATCAACAGGTTTCTTCCGTACAGAAGAAGCAGCTGGAAAACACATCACAGCAGGTGCTAAAAAAGTTATCATTTCAGCTCCAGCTTCAGGAAACATTAAAACAGTTGTTTATAACACAAACCACGACATCTTAGACGGTTCAGAAACAATCATCTCAGGTGCTTCATGTACAACTAACTGTTTAGCTCCAATGGCTAAAACATTACATGATTCATTCGGAATCATCAGTGGACAAATGACAACAGTTCATGCGTACACAAATGACCAAAATACATTAGATGCACCACACAGAGATGGCGACCTACGTCGTGCTCGTGCAGCAGCATCAAACATTGTTCCTAACTCAACAGGAGCAGCTAAAGCAATCGGTCTTGTAATTCCAGAATTAAACGGAATTCTTGATGGTGGTGCACAACGTGTTCCAGTAATCACAGGATCAATCACTGAACTTGTTGCAGTTGTTAGAAAAGACACTACAGCAGAAGAAGTAAACGCAGCAATGTTAGCATCAGCTGACGAATCATTCGGATATACAGAAGAGCCATTAGTATCTTCAGATATTATCGGAATCGACTTCGGTTCACTATTTGACGCTACACAAACAAAAGTAACAACAATTGAAGGTGTTACATTAGTTAAAGTTGCAGCTTGGTATGATAACGAAGCATCATACACACACCAATTAATCCGTACAGCTAAATATGTGGCTTCACAAATCTAATTGAACGATTAAGACTTATATCAAAGATACAGTTTATACTGTATCTTTTTTATTGATAAAACATGGATTCCAAAGTACCAAAATGATGTAAACACGATCATTTTATGTTAAAGTATAAAAAGAGGTGTCGCATGAAAATATCAGCAAAATTATCATTATTCTTTATCAGTATTGCAATTTTTCTTGAACTGCTAACTTCCAGGTATAACGTTGGAGATATCCGTTTATTTGTAGGTGTCTTTATTGTTTTAGGAATGGCGTTTATGATCTATACTTTTAATGAATATGCTGAAGTAGACGGATGGCTCTTATTTAAAGATAATGTTATATCAAAAGAAACATTGATAAGTCCACATCAAGAGGAATATTTCTTAAAACAAGATATAGAATATCTATGGATTGAAGACTCAATCTTTCTTGATTATAAAGAGGATTCAAGTATCTATAAATTTATACTTGGAATTCTATCAGCAATCGGTTCACAAAAACCAAAAAGAAATAAACAAAAGTATGTAAACTTCGTATTAAATAAAGACTCATATATAGATGAGATGACTTTGAATACTAATTTGAAATCTAATCTTATTAAAGTATTAGACGATGGAGATGCGCATAACTACTATTCAAAGGTATCAATCATCGGGAATCAGCTAACGCTGATGAGTGGCGTATTGCTTGTTCTAGCATTACTGGTTTATATCGTGTTACAGATTATTTATTAGGAGATTAATATGAAATTATACAATTCAAAATCCAATTCAATTGAAGAATTTAAATCAATAGAACCCAACAAGGTAAGTCTTTACCTATGTGGCCCAACAGTATATGGAGATGCACATATTGGTAATGCTCGACCTATTGTTGTATTTGACCTTCTAAGACGTGTTTTAAAAGCAGAAGGATATAGTGTTAAATTTGTTTCTAACTATACAGATATTGATGATAAAATTGTAAATAAAGCAATTGAAGAAATGACAAGTGAAAAGGAAATATCAGAAAGATATATTGCAGCCTATGAAAGTGTAAGAAATGGTTTATTTGCAAGTGGAATCGATGCTAAACCAAAGGTAACTGAAGTAATCGAAGAAATTATAGAATTTATTCAAATATTAATTGATAAAGGTTATGCTTATGCAGTTAATGGAGATGTTTACTTCAGAGTTTCTAAAGTTGACAGCTATGGTTCTATATCACATCAAAAACTTGATGAATTACGTGTAGGTGCACGTATTGAAGAGAACATAGATAAAGAAAATCCACTTGATTTTGTATTATGGAAAAATACAGATGCAGGTATTAAGTGGGATGCTCCATGGGGTGAAGGTAGACCAGGATGGCATACGGAATGTGTTGTAATGATTCAAAATGAATTTGGACAAGCCATTGATATTCATGGTGGTGGAGTTGACTTAAAATTCCCACACCACGAAAATGAATCAGCACAAGCCCATGCGTATCATGAACATGATCTTGCAAACTATTGGGTGCACAATGCAATGCTACAAATTGATGGAGAGAAAATGTCAAAGTCTATCGGTAATGTCGTGTTAGCAAAAGATTTCATTAAAGAATTGGGTGCCAATGTAACCCGCTACTTGTTGCTTTCTACACATTATCGCTTAGTACTAAATGTATCAGAAGATACAATTGTACAAGCTCAAAAAGAGGTAACAAGAATTGAAACAGCACTTAACCAAGCATACTTAAAATTCGAATTATCAGATATAGAGCTTGGTACAACATATAAGGAAGAATCTTATCAAAAATTCTTGGATGAATTATCATCAGATTTAAATGTTGCCAATGCAATGCCAGTACTTTACGAAGAAATTAAGGTATTGAATGCTTTATTAAGAGCAAGAGAATTAGATGTGGAGAACTTGAGTGAAACTATCGTTACTGTGGAGAAAATGGTAGATTTACTCGGGCTGTATATTCCAAGATTAAAATTAAATACAAAAGATAAGGAATTATTTAAAGAGTGGACTACTTTAAAGAGAGACAAAGAATTTGAAGCAGCTGACAAAATTAGAGACATCCTTGTAGGAAAGGGTTATCTATGATTCATTCAGGAAATGTACTTGCCTTTATTGGTGATGGTGTGATGACACTTCAAGTAAGAGAACACCTTGTGAGTAAGGGAATAACAAATACAAAAGTACTACAAGAAACATCTGTTAAATTCGTATCTGCCAATGCACAAAGAGATTTTGTACAGATACTTATTGAGCAAAACATACTCAATGAAAAAGAAATGCAAATATATAAAAGAGGCCGAAATGCTAAGTCACAATCTGCTGCTAAAAATGCTGATATTGTAACATATCGTATTGCAACAGGACTTGAAGCACTTTGGGGTTATTTATATTTAAATAAAGAATTAGAAAGACTGGAAGTCCTATGGGACATGTACAAAGAAATGGTGGATATAAGATGAGTGAATTTATATACGGAAAAAATGAAGTACTTGCATACTTAAATACTAAAGGCGTAGTAAGAAATATATTTCTTATGAATACAGGAAAATATCCTGAAATTGAAGAAGCGGCTAAGAAAAGAAAGTTACAAGTACAAAGAGTAGACAAATATGTCATTGATAAAAAAGTTAAAGGCGTACACCAAGGTGTTGTTGCCGAAATAGACGGTTTTAAAGTTTATGACTTAGATACAGTTATTAAAGAAGCTAAAAATAAATTAATTGTAATGTGTGATCAAATTGAAGATCCACATAACTTAGGAGCTATTTTAAGAACAGCAGATGCAACAGGTGTTGATGGTGTAATTATTGGAAAACACAGAAGTGTTGGATTAAACTCAACAGTTGCTAAAGTATCAACTGGAGCAATCCATACTGTAAAAGTAGCAGAAGTTACAAATTTAGTTCAAGCAATTAAAACATTAAAAGACGCAGGTTACTGGATAGTAGCTGCAGAGAATGGTATTGAAGCAATTGATTATTCATATCTTTCAGTAGATATGCCAATTGTACTTGTAATGGGATCCGAAGGTAAAGGAATATCTAGGGTTGTTAAAGAAGCAAGCGACATATTAGTTACAATACCAATGTTAGGAAGCGTAAATTCACTGAATGTATCAGTAGCAACAGGAGTTATATTATACGACATAGTCAACAGGAGGGGATAACTATGGAAGCTATTATTTCTGATTTTGAATACCTATATATGATCCGTCAAAATTGTGATGCATCTCTATATGAGATGATGGACAAGTACGAAAGACTTTTATGGAAGTTGAGTCATGAAAATTTTATGATTCAAAAACCAGAAGGTATACAAGTAGGAGACTTATATCAGGTGGGAAGATTGGGTCTAATTGAAGCTTTATATACATATCAAGAATCAAGAGGCGTAGGTTTGGCTCGCTATGTTAAGGTTTGTGTTGAAACTCATATTAAATCTACATTAAGAGTTTGTAGATCTAAGTCATATAAAATGTTAGACACAGCATATTCATTAGATATATCAATTGCAGAAGATGAGTCCTTAAGATTAGAGGATATCGTCGAGTGTGATTACTTGGAATTTAATCCAGTAAAACAAGCCTTACTTCAAGAAAGTAGAAAGATACTTGAATACAGGTTAAGGACACTAAAAGAATCGGATCGAGAAGTATATGAACTGTGGAAGTCAGGCTACTCTTATAAAGAGATAGCAGACCAGTGTCATACATGTTCAAAATCTGTTGATAATACAATTCAAAAAATAAAAAGACTTGCAAATGGAAGTTAGAAAATGACCTTGATTCCGATTAAGGATACAAGGTCTTTCAATTATAGAAGCTATATGAAAATATCACATACAAAACCTCTTTTTTTTATGTGCACAGGCACGTAAATGTTTGACAAAGAACTTGTAGAGTGATAAAGTTAAATAGCACAAAAGTGGAGGTAGTACTATGACAAATAGAAGAAAAAAAGTGATACTTGTTTGTACGGAATGTTTGTCAAGAAACTATTCGACATATGTAAATCATTTAACATCAGAACAAAGATTAGAAATTAATAAATTTTGTAAGAAATGTGGAAAACATGTCTTACATCGTGAGTCACGATAGGAGGAGAAGTTATGAGCTGGTTTAGTATCCAAGGAATTAAAGATGAAATTAGAAAAATTGTATGGCCTACTCGTAAACAAATGGTTAAAGATATTTTTACTGTCTTACTATTTATCGGGTTTTTCATTATTTACTTCTTATTTTCAGAGGTAATTATTTCACAAATATTAAGAATGTTGAAGGTGTTTTAATATATGCAAGATAAATTATGGTATGTAGTAAACACATATTCAGGACATGAAAACAAAGTTAAGGAGAATCTAGAACGTCGTGTTCAATCGATGGGAATTGAAGATTCACTTTTCAGAGTTATTGTAGCTGAAGAAGAAGTTATTGAGTATAAAACAAACTCAAAAGGTGAAAAAAAGAAATCAGAACCTAAAAAGAAAAATCTATTTCCAGGTTATTTATTCGTAGAAATGATCATGACTGATGAAGCATGGTATGTTGTACGTAATACACCTGGTGTAACAGGATTTATCGGGTCATCAGGTGGTGGAGCAAAACCATTCCCTGTATCACCAGAAGAAATCGAATCAATTCTGCAAAGAATTGGTGAAAGTGATAAGAAAGTTATTGTTGATTTTGCAGTGGGTGATCAAGTTAAGATTCTCTCAGGTCCTTACCGTGGTAAAGATGGTGCAGTAGAGTCTATGGACAACGATTCAGAAACAGCAAAAGTACTGGTGTTATTTGCAAGTCAAGAAATTCCAGCAGAAGTTTCTTATGTAGATTTAGAAAGAATTTAAAACGGACCTGTTCCGTTTTTTCTTTTGTCTTGAACACAGAAGAGAACAATACTATAATAAGGTATAAGAAGGTGACATATGATAATAGGTAAAGGTAGTGCCCCGGGTAAAGTAATCCTAATGGGGGAACATTCAGTCGTTTATGGTAAGCCCGCAATTGCATTACCATTTTTTGGTGTGTCATGTGATGTACACTTAAAATCAATTGAGGGTCCAATACGAATCATGAGTTCTAGATATGAAGGTTTATTGGATGAGATTCCTGAAGATTTTGAAGGTATCAAAAATTTAATATATTATACTCTAAACTATTTAAAGAAAGAAAAATCAGGACTTTTATTTGTTATACATTCAACAATACCCATATCACGCGGTCTTGGATCAAGTGCTGCTGTATCAGTTGCACTTGTTAGAGCAATCTTTGATGCATATAATATGGAACTTGATAGTGAACTCTTAAGTGAACTTGTATTTGTGGCTGAATCAATTCATCACTCAAATCCAAGTGGTCTTGATGCAATTACAATTATCAATGAAAACTTTATTGTATTTCAAAAGGATAAACCTTATGAAATACTGAGACCACAACTTAAAGGTTTTTTAGTAATATCAGATTCAAATCAAATTGGAAATACAAAAGAGTCTGTTAGAAATGTTAAGAAGAACTTAAAAAATGATCCATCCAAGTATATGGATATTGTTGATGAATTGGGTAAGTTAGCAATTAAGTCAATCAGTACAATCCGTAATGATGATGTTACTTCTCTTGGTGCTGAAATGAACAAGGCACATGCCTTGTTGAAGGATTTAGGAGTAAGTAATGCTAAGCTTGATAAACTCGTGTCTGTTGCCCTTAAAAACGGTGCTATTGGTGCTAAGTTAACAGGCGGTGGTAATGGTGGATGTATTATTGCACTCACTGATTCAATGGTTGATGCCAAGATGGTATCAGATGCACTTATTGAAGAAGGTGTCAGTCATAACTGGATATATAATTTAAAAGAGGTATGGTAAAATGGTTAAAACAGTAAGAGCACATACAAATATTGCTTTAATAAAATATTGGGGTAAAGAAGATGATAATTTAAGGATACCAAGTAATCCTAGTCTTTCACTTACGCTAAAAGAATTCTACACAGATACATCTGTCGAATATAGAAAAGATTTAACACAAGATATATTATATTTAGATGGTATTGAAATCACAGGACATGAAAAAACACGTGTTGTTAAATATATGGACTTTATACGTAATAAGTATTCTATTCAAGAATATGCAATTATTAAGTCAACTAATAATGTCCCTATGGCAGCAGGACTGGCTTCTTCAGCAAGTGCATTTGCAGCACTAGCAAAAGCAGCAACCCTTCATTTGGAACTGGATGATATTACATTATCTAAACTTGCAAGAATGGGTTCAGGTAGTGCATCAAGATCTATCTATGGTGGATTTGTTAAATGGAATAAAGGACACGACGATAGTACATCTTATGCAAGCCCAATTGAAATGGAACCATGGGACGATGTCATCATGATTGCATGTCTTATCAATGAGGGGATAAAACCTTTCTCAAGTACTGAAGCAATGGATACAACCTCTCAAAAGTCAGTCTATTTTGATGCATGGGTAAAACAATCATTTGTAGATATTGATAAAATGGAAGGCTATGTCAAAGCACACAATATATATGATGTAGGTCTTCTAGCACAAGAAAATGCATTGAGAATGCATGCATCACTACTTGCTGTTAACATGTGGTATTTTGAACCAGAGACTATTAGAATTATGAACATAGTAAGAGAACTTCAAAAAGAAATACCTGTATACTTTACAATGGATGCAGGTCCAAACGTTAAACTCATAACAACAAAAGAACACCAAGAAAAAATTATGGATGCACTGGGAGATATTCAAACAGTCGTATCAGCATCAGGTCCTGGAATTCACGTATTATGATAAGCGTACAATATCCAGGAAAACTTTTTATTCTTGGTGAATATTCAATCATGGAACCCGGTAACTCAGCAATTATCGTATCAGTAAATAGATATCTAAGTGCAAGCCTTAAGAAATCAGATAACCTTTTAATAATGAGTGATTATGGAATCTTAAACCAAGAAAATATCATGAATAATAAAGACATGAAGCATGTTCAAATGGCATACACTCTTGCTAAAGAACTAATTGAGTATAAAGGAAAAGAAATTTGTCCTTTTGAACTTACTATTACATCACAACTAAATTCAAAAGATAACAAGAAGTATGGATTTGGATCTAGTGGTGTTGTTATTGTTGCAGTACTGGATATCATACTTAAGTTCCATGATATTTATTTAAGCAAGTTAGAACTCTTCAAATTAGCCGTCGTCACGCAAAAAAGAATGGGTGAATTAAGCTCAGGTGGAGACATTGCTGCAAGCATATATCAAGGACTTATTTCATATAGACGATATAATCTAGATAATGTTAAATCAGACGTATCATGTGTCTACGAAGATTGGGACTACCTCACAATTGAAAATATGAAAAATAGCTATACTATAGAAGTGGGATGGACTCAAAAAAGTCATGATACTAACAATGCTTTAAATAGTCTCAAAGTATTAAAAGAGACCCAGAATAGCTTTTATAGAGAACTGTTGGATGAAGCAAATAATTTAGTAGTAAATGCAATTAAAGAAAAAGATATACTTCCTTATATATCACACTATAGAAACTGGATGTTGAAACTATCAAAAGCATTAGATTATGAAATAGAAACTCCTAGATTAAGAGATCTTATAGAATCTGCAAATGCTTTAGGATATGTTTCTAAAATATCAGGATCTGGAGGTGGCGATTGTGGAATTGCCATTTCTTTAAAGAATAAAAACAATAAAGCATTAAAAAAAGTATGGGAAGACCATAACATTGAAATCATACAGGAGGCTATTATATGAGATCAAAAAGAAAAGATGAGCATTTATTATATGCTCTAGAACAAGATACATTTTATGATGGATTTGAAGGAGTGCGTTTAACACATCAAAGTCTTCCTTCTTATGATATGTCTGATGTGTCACTTCAATCGACATACTTAAATAGAACTTTTGAAACGCCTATTTATATTAATGCGATGACAGGTGGTAGTGACAAAACATTAGAGGTAAATAAAAAACTTGCACTCTTAGCTCAAAAGCACAAGCTCGCAATGGCTGTTGGATCCCAACACGTTGCCCTTGATGATCCTCAATATGAAAAGACATTCAGAATTGTTAGAGAGAATTATCCAGAAGGATTCTTAATTGGTAATGTGAATGCAAATGCCACTGTTGAAGAAGCAAAACGCGCAATTGAAATGATTGATGCAAATGCCCTTGGAATCCATATCAACCCAGCACAGGAATTAACTATGGATGAAGGCGACAGAAATTTTAAGCACTGGATAGAAAACATTTCAAATATCGTTGCATCTGTTGATGTACCTGTTATTGTTAAAGAAGTTGGTAACGGTATGAGTTTAGAGACTGTTGAAAAACTGATTGCAATTGGGGTAAAACATGTTGATGTTAGTGGCCGTGGTGGTACTAATTTCATATGGATAGAAAATAAACGTTCAGAAGCAAAGCGCTATGACTATTTAGAAAATTGGGGACTGACAACAGTAGAGTCACTTGTAGATAATATTCAACATCAAAAAAAAGTTGAAGTTATTGCATCAGGTGGTGTAACAAGTCCACTGGATGTTATCAAATGCTTGGTCTTAGGAGCAAAAGCAGTTGGTATGTCAGGAATGTTCTTAAAAGCAGTTATGAATAATGAAGAAGAGAAAATCGATGACTTTATCGAGGATCTAAAGAAACTCTTAATCCTTGTGGATGTGAACAGTCCTTCAAAATTAAATACGATCAGATACCATATGAATGGCAGATAATATAAGCACATTAGTATTCCGTAGACCTAAGTGTAACATATGTTTGCATTCTCTAGAGAAGGATTTAACCTAGAAAAACAACTTATTGACATTTAAGAATTAATCTGATTGATTAGGGCTAGAAGTGATATTCATACGTACATACTTTTTAGTAGGTTTATATGAAATATATCAAAAGACTACTAGTTCTATCACTTATATCGTATATTTTGATTGGTAACACGAATGCGAATGCAGCCACATATAATGGCTATCTATATTTGCCTGGGCAATCTATTAGAAGTGGTCAATTCGCACAATTCGAATTGTCTTATCTTCCTGGATCGAATTCAGGAGCAGTAATTAAAATGACCAACTATGGTAATGGGGCAGGGTATTCAAGAATTAAAGGTTTTAATTCTAATGGATGGGCTTCCCCTTGGGTTTCCCGAAATTCAAATGGATTCAATAACATCAATATTCCTAAAGCACCATCTTATCACGCGCAAATAGGCGAAGGTGATATATAATTTTAATCAATAGATTGTAAATGTATTTTTATACATGAGCCACACACATGTATATCACTTCTACTTTAAGG
>JAAYGI010000090.1 GCA_012727815.1 Erysipelothrix sp. | reverse complement strand
TAGGACTATAGAGTCTCAAAACATAATTATCTATAACATACAACAAATTACTTGGAGGTAACATGTACGAAATAACGGTAACAATCAAAGAAGTATTAACAAAAGAAATTACCAAGAAAATTGATGCCAAATCTCTTGAAGAAGCAAAAGCGCAATTACTAGCAGAAGTTCGTAAGCTTTATGATGATGAAAAAATCATCCTAGATGCGGATGATTTTTCAGATGTAACTATTGAAATTCTATAATATATCTTAAGTATCTAAATGTTCTAGTAGTAAACCTAAAGCATTATTATCTAAATCATTGATATTGTATAAATGATCCATTGTTCCTCCTTATTTGACTCTGAATTTGACTAGAATTAAATCATCATCTTTGTTAAAATCTACAAACATGATGTTATTAATGCCCTAAGTCTAAAAATTCATAGATAATCTTACTTAAAATTGGTAAGATACTAGTAATAAGATACTTAAACGTATCTTATAGTTGAATACTATAGGATATTAATAAGTAGGCAGAGATGCGTGAATATCATAAAAATATATTTAGAAATTTAGAAATAATTAAATCTAAGGTTTAAATAATTCGAAAATGAAAGGCTTATATTCTCAAAAAAACATCGAATTTATAGTCGTATGAATACTAATTTATTTTCAATAATGTTATTATAAATACAGGAGGATACGTTATGAAAAAAGTAGCTAAAATCACTTTCACAGTTGTTGGAAGTATTGCCGTTTATGAATTATTGAGAAGAACGGGTGCTTTAGATAAAGTTAAAGGATCACTCAAAATGAAGCTAGGATCACTACTAGACGACCCAAAACTTCAATTTGAAGGTGGTGTTAACAAATTTACAGGCGAAGCAAAAGAGTTGGCTCATGATGTTAAATCAGGTGTTAACGAACTTTTCGAAAACTAGTATCAGACGAACACCCCTTAAAAGGGGTGTTTCTTTTAAGAAGAAGAATAATATGAAGAAAGAAATCAGAGATTATATTGAATCAATCGATCCAAAAAGAAGAGATGCATACATTAAACTTTTGGATATACTAATTAATAATATGCCAGAAGGTTTTGAACTAGAGTTTGACTATGGAATGCCAGGATTTGTAGTTCCTTTTTCAATATATCCAGATGGCTATCATACTGACCCTACTCATGCTTTGCCATTTTTAGCACTGGGAGTCCAAAAAGGACATATAGGTTTATACCACTTAGGTATCTATTCAGACCCAGAATTACTAAAATGGTTTCAAGATGAATATGCAAAAGTAGTACCAACAAAATTAAACATGGGTAAATCATGTATTAGATTTACGAATGTTAAAAATATACCTTATGAATTGATTGAAGAACTGGTTAAAAAGATGTCTGTTAAAACCTGGATTGAAAACTACGAAAATAGTAGATTAAAATAATTAGAAGTTAAAATAATTTAGGAATATCATATACCTTATACTTTGCAAAATTTTACAAAATGTTGTATTATAGTTGTAATATTAATGATCAAGAAGAGTAAATATATATCTTATTCAAAGAGACTTGTGATTGGGTGAGACACAAGATAAAATATATATTGAAAGTCACTTGTGAAATGGTACTTAGAAATCTAATTAGTAGAAGTATCCGTATCCTGCGTTAAAGGTTTGAGACTTTTTAAACAAAGTAAAATAAGGTGGTACCACGGTCAAGATCGTCCTTTGCAATGCAAGGATTTTTTTTATGTAAAGGAGCCAATATGTTAGAAACAAATAGATTAATATTAAGGCCTGTTAAGAGAGAAGATGCAGAAGCAATCTATGCTTATGCAAGTGATGTTGAAACAACACGCTTTGTAACTTTCGATACATATAAGTCAATGGATGATGCATACAATTCACTGGATCATTTCTTTTTGAATCGCGATCCAAAGGTGCAATTTGAAGCCTTAGCAATTGTATTAAAAGAAAATAACAAAATGATAGGAACAGTAGATGCATCAAGAATTTATCGTAAAGATAATGTTGAAGTAGGATATGTCCTTCATAAAGATTACTGGAATCAAGGAATTATGAGTGAAGCAATGAAGACATACTGTAAATGGCTCTTTGAAGAAAAAGGGATACGTCGCATTGAACTGACACATGTACCTGTAAATACAGGATCCAAAAGAGTTGCTGAGAAAGTCGGATTTGTCTTTGAAGGAGACCGACGCGCATTTGAAAAGATAGATGATGCATATGTTGATATGCCATACTATAGTTTATTAGAAGGGGATTTAAAATGAGAGAATTAGATACAAAATACGAACATAAAAAAGTTGAAACAGATAAATATGAAACATGGTTGGAAAAAGAATACTTTAAAGCAGGAGACACTTCAAAAGAACCTTACTCTTTAGTAATTCCACCACCAAACGTAACAGGAAAATTACACCTTGGTCATGCTTGGGATAATACATTACAAGATATCATTGCAAGATACCAAAGATTGCAAGGTAAAGACGTTTTATATCTACCAGGAATGGACCATGCTGGAATTGCAACACAAGCACGTGTTGAAGAAAGACTGAAAAGTCAAAATATCTCACGTTATGACTTAGGAAGAGAAAAATTCCTAGAAGTATCTTGGGATTGGAAAAATGAATATGCCGATCATATTCGTGAGCAATGGGGTAAAATGGGACTATCACTTGATTATTCAAGAGAACGTTTTACTTTAGATAGTGGTCTTAATGATGCAGTAAATAAAGTTTTCGTTGATTTATACAATGACGGATTAATATTTCAAGGTTATAGAATTATTAACTGGGATGTTGAAGCAAAAACAGCACTATCAAATATTGAAGTAATCCATAAAGAGATTGAAGGAAACTTCTATACATTCTCATACAATGTAGTTGAAACAGGAGAAAAACTTTCTGTATCCACAACACGTCCTGAAACAATGTTTGGAGACGTTGCAATTATCGTTCACCCTGATGATGAAAGATATCAACACCTTATTGGTAAAAATGCTGTAAACCCAGCAAATGGGGATGTACTACCTATTATTGCGGATGACTATATTGATATAGAGTTTGGAACAGGTGTTATGAAATGTACACCAGCCCATGACCCTAATGACTTCGACTTAGGTAAAAAACATAACTTAGAAATGCCTATTATCATGAATCCTGATGGAACAATGAATGAACTAACAGGTAAATATGAAGGTATGGAACGTTTTGCTTGCCGTAAGCAATTGGTAAAAGATATTGAAGATGCAGGAAACCTAGTATCAATTGAAAAGCATGTGCACCAAGTAGGTCACTCTGAAAGAACAGATGCAATCATTGAACCTTACTTAAGTAAGCAATGGTTTGTAAAAATGCAACCACTAGCTCAAGATGTACTTGATAATCAAAAAGAAGACGGTATTGATTTCTTCCCACAAAGATTTGAAAACACATTTGATCGCTGGTTAGAAAACATTGAGGACTGGTGTATATCACGTCAACTATGGTGGGGACACAGAATCCCAGCATGGTTCCACAATGAAACTGAAGAAATTTATGTAGGACTTGAAGCACCTGAAGATATTGAAAACTGGACACAGGATGAAGATGTTTTAGATACATGGTTCTCAAGTGCTCTTTGGCCTTTCTCAACAATGGGATGGCCTGAAAAAACTGAAGATTACGATCGTTATTACCCAACCAATGCAATGGTAACTGGATATGACATTATCTTCTTCTGGGTTGCTAGAATGGCATTCCAAGGGAGATACTTCACTGACTCAAAACCATTTGATGATGTATTAATACATGGTCTAATAAGAGATGAGACAGGACGTAAGATGAGTAAATCCTTAGATAATGGGGTAGACCCAATGGATGTTATTGAAGAGTATGGTGTTGATGCACTGAGATACTTCTTAACAACAAACTCAACACCAGGACAAGATATGCGCTATATCCCTGAAAAGGTTGAATCATCATGGAACTTTATTAATAAGATCTGGAATGCATCAAGATTTGTTATGATGCATATCAGTGATGGAAGATACGATATCGAAGAAGCGAAACTGTCACAAGTAGATAGATTTATTATTGATAAATTTAATAAAACATTAAAACTTGTAAGTGACAATATGGATAAGTATGAATATGCAAATGTTGGTACTGAAGTAACGCGATTTGTTTGGGATGACTTTGCAAACTGGTATATTGAATTAAGTAAAACAGGCTTACAAAGCGATGATGAAACTGAAGTGTATGCAACTAAAGCAACACTATCTTATATGTTAAAAAACATTCTGATTGTATTATCACCATTTATGCCTTTTGTAACTGAAGAAATATATACACATATTCCAAATAGTTTAGAAAGTATTAACCTAGAAACATGGCCTAAAGCATTAGATGTTGAAACAAGCGACTTAAATCAAGTAGAATTTGTTATCAATGCAATTACTGCAATTAGAGAGTTAAGAGTATCTTATGAAGTTAAACCTTCTAAACCATTAAATGCAATCCTATTAGATTCAAATGATGCAACATTTAAATTATCTAATACACTTGAAGCAATGTTTAAGTCAATGGCAAGAGTTAGTATCGTAGATGCTGTAGATTCAAGCCTTGTTGCACCTATTGTTGGTGGATCAGTTGTACTTGATAAAGAAGAAATGGTAGATAAAGAAGCCTTAAAGGTTAAACTACTGGCAGAAGAAAAACGCTTAAACCAAGAGATTAAACGTGCAGAAGGAATGTTATCAAACACAAACTTCATCTCGAAGGCACCAGAATCTAAGGTTAATGAAGAAAAAGCAAAACTTGAAGAGTACAAACGCCAATTAAAACTTGTTGAAACACAACTAAAAGATGTATAATTAATACTAAAGGGGGAAGTATTATGTTAAATATCATTAAAATAATGGAACCATATTTTCCATACATTGGAATTGTAAGTATATTATTCTTATTATGGATTATTTATCAGTTACTTGTAATTGAAGGGGTTATTAAGTTTGGAACAGATCAGTACACACGATTCTACCGTAAATTAAGTCCTGAAGATAAACTTAAAGAACTGGAAAAAAGTATCCTTGCTTTGAAAAATAGTGCACCAGAACATTTAGCACGTCAAGAAAGAATACTAAAAGAATACATGGCTGAATACATAATATTAAAAAAATATATAGAAGGTGCCAATCGACACAATACTTAAATTTAAACGTACATATTATATGTACGTTTTTTTATGATTCATCTTAGTTTGGTATATACAAAAAAAGGGAGTGATGTATTTAATCACTTCCTTTAAATTGTAATGCTATTGATAATATATTTTAATTAAATGCTAATCATATTTTTACTAAGGTCTTTTAAGATTATTTTATACCATACTACCATCACTACACCCTTAAACATGGAAGTGATACTAATAGACCACCAGATGCCACTAAGTCCAAGGTAAGGCATTAAAAGCATTGATAAAGGGATTCTAAGTCCTGTAAAGAAGATTGATACCAAAGGTGGAGCATATGTTTTACCTAAACCATTAAATGCACCTACTGATAACATTTCAAAACACATAAATACTTGTGAAAATGCAATAGCTACCATGTAGCCAACTCCCATATCAATAACCTTAGGGTCACTGATAAAGATAGAGAATATCTGCTTTGGTAATAATAAGAAGATACTTGTTACAATAAGTCCAAATACTGTAACAATCTTTAGTGAAGAATTATATCCTTTAACAATTCTCTCAGGTTTATTACCACCATAGTTTTGTCCAACAAAGGCAGAAATAGCACCCTGTAGACCACCAATGGTTACCCAAGTAATGGATTCAATTTGAATACCAATCTTTTGAGTTGCGATTGCATCGGTTCCGTAAACAATAACAAGTTTTGCAATCACCATAGAGATAGCAGTAAATATTAAAGTTTGAGCTGTTGCAGGCCATGATATTTTCATAACCTCTTTTATTTTATTGAGGTTTAATTTTTGACTTAAGCTTGCTTTAATTTCATCATTTGAATATATGAAGAGTATAGCAAGTGTAACTCCTCTTGAAATTGTTGTAGCCCATGCTGCTCCAATTACACCCATTGCTGGAATTCCAGCAAAGCCAAAGATCATTATTGGGTCAAGTGCTATATTTAAAAGTAATCCTGCTGTATTTGCTTTAAATGTTAATTTAGTATTTCCATATGAAGTTAGAACTGTAGTTCCAACTGTAGATAGAAATAAGAAAGGAATACCAATCAGTGCATGTCTTAAATATTTAACCGCCATGACTTCAACTTCAGGGTGTCCCATTTTAAAGAAATCAATTAAAGGATGTGCAAAGATAAAGATAACAGATGTAAAGAGTACAGATAGTACTAATGCCATCGTAAGTCCATTCTTTGTATATACTTGTGCAGTTTTGTGATCATCTGCTCCTAAACTTTGAGCAATTCTAACTCCAGTACCAATAACTACGATAGTTGCAACACCCGTAGCAATACTAATATAGAAGTTTGCAGTTCCAATAGCGGATACCGCATTTGTTCCCAATCTACCAATCCAGATCATATCAACGAGACCAAATGCTGTTTGAACAAAGTTGGATGCGATAATTGGAAGTGCCAGTGCGAGTAATACTTTCATAATATCTCCACTTAGCATATCAATATGTTTTTTCATAAATAACCTCAATTCTCCTAAAGAATTATGCCCTTTTTTGACGAAAAAGTCCAATGAATAACAAAGATTCTTAGTAAAAGATATGAAAGAGTAATAAGTAGAATAAAAGATTATTTCTAAAACTAGGGATAATAAGATTTATGAGTCAAAAATTATCATTAATATTATTGATATATTGCTATATATTAAAAGACCCACAATTATAAAACCTTTTAATGTAAGCGCTAATATTGTATAATGTTGGTAACACAAGGAGGTAATTATGAACAAACAATATGTTTATATGTTTTCTGAAGGTAATGCCACAATGAGAAATACTTTAGGGGGAAAAGGTGCTAACCTTTCCGAAATGACTCATTTAGGTTTACCAGTTCCACAAGGATTTGTTGTTAGTACTGATGCATGTGTACGCTACTATGATGAATCTATGATAATCGATGATGAAATCGTCCGAGAAATTGAGCGAAAGCTTAATGAATTAGAGATTGTATCAGGAAAGAAATTTGGCGATAATAGCAATCCTTTACTTGTATCTGTTAGAAGTGGTGCAAGGGTCAGTATGCCTGGGATGATGGATACAATCCTTAATCTTGGTATGAATGATACTGTAGCGGCATCACTTTATAAAGTGATGGGGATAACTGCCTATGACTCTTATAGAAGACTGATTCAAATGTTTTCTGAGGTTGCGATGGGTGTTGATAAGAAACACTTTGATACAGATATGCAAACTGTATTAAAAAAGTACGATATAGAGTCGGATCATGATCTAACATTAGAAGCTTTAAAAGATGTTATTGAAAGATATAAAGACACATATATTAGAGAAGTAGGGAAGCCATTTCCAGATGATCCTAAAGAGCAATTACTATTAGCCATAGAATCGGTCTTTAAATCATGGAATACCCCACGTGCTAAATATTATCGTAAATTGAATGGATTCTCCGATAAATGGGGAACAGCAGTCACCATACAAGAAATGGTATTTGGTAACATGGGTCAAGGTTCTGCAACTGGTGTTGCATTCTCTAGAAATCCAGCAACAGGTGAAGATTCATTATATGGTGAGTTTCTATATAATGCACAGGGTGAGGATGTTGTAGCAGGAACACATACACCACTTCCAATGTCAGATATGAAAATAACAATGCCAGAAATATATCAAAAGTTTTATGATTATGCAAAACAATTAGAGAAACACTATCATGATATGCAAGATATGGAGTTTACTGTAGAGCGAGGAAACCTATACCTACTACAAACCCGTAGTGGTAAAAGAACGGCACAAGCTGCTGTAAAGATAGCAATTGATCTTGTAAATGAAGGTGTTATGACAAAAGAGGAAGCCGTTAATGCAATCGATGTAAATATTATTGATGCACTCTTACATCCTCAATTTGATAGAAAAGTATTAAAAGAGGTTCAAAGCATTGCCAAAGGACTTCCAGCATCACCAGGTGCTGCAACAGGGGTCATCGCATTTACCGCTGCCCAAGCTGTTCATTATTATAACAAAGGGAAATCAGTCATTTTAACAAGACATGAAACATCACCTGAAGATATTGAAGGGATGCATGTATCAAGTGGAATCTTAACTGCACGTGGTGGTATGACATCACATGCTGCAGTAGTTGCACGTGGTATGGGTAAATCATGTGTTGTTGGATGTAGTGATATTGTATTCCATAAATTTGATGAAGCAACTATAAATGGAAAAGTTTATAAAGAAGGCGATGAAATATCAATCGATGGTGGTACAGGTTTAGTTTACGATGGAAAACTTAAAACACAAGAAGTATCAATCAGTGAAGATTTCGAGACAATCTTGAAATGGTCTGATGAATTTTCAAAATTAAAAGTATACACAAATGCAGATACACCTGAAGATGTTCAAAAGGCATTAGACTTTGGGGCAAAAGGAATTGGACTTGTCAGAACAGAACATATGTTTTTTGAAAGTGATAGAATTCGTGCTGTGAGAGAAATGATTCTGAGTCAATCACAAACACAAAGAGAAATAGCACTTAAAAAGATATTACCAATGCAAAGAAAAGACTTTGAAGATATCTTTAGACTTATGAAAGACTTACCTGTTACAATTCGTTATCTAGATCCACCACTTCATGAATTCATGCCAACTGCAACTCAAGACATTGAAGAATTGGCTAAAGTCATGAATATCACAACAACGGATTTAAGAGAAGTCATTCGTTCACTTCACGAATATAATCCGATGATGGGACATCGTGGTTGTAGATTGGCAATATCTTATCCAGAAATTGCTTTAATGCAAACTCAGGCTTTAATAGAAGCAGCAATTAACATTACTAAAGAAACAGGTTATACATTACAACCAGAAATCATGATTCCTTTAGTAGGGGATGTTTCTGAGTTTAATTACCTAGCAACGAGAATAAGAGAACTTTCAGATAAACTTATAAAAGATGCAAATGTAGATGTTAATTATAGAGTTGGTACGATGATTGAATTACCAAGAGCGTGTATCCTTGCAGATGAGATAGCAGTTGAAGCTGACTTCTTATCATTTGGAACCAATGACTTAACTCAAATGACATATGGTTTCTCACGTGATGATGCAGGTGGATTCTTAAATGACTATCTTGATAAACATATTTATACAAGTGATCCATTCTCAAGTCTTGATACACAAGGTGTATCCCAGCTTATCGATATAGCGATTGAAAAGGCACGTAGTGTAAAACCAAATATTAAAATTGGTATTTGTGGAGAACATGGTGGAGATCCTAAATCCATTGCTTATTTTAAACAAGCAGGATTTGATTATGTTTCCTGTTCACCATATCGTGTACCGATTGCAAGAATTGCACTTGGACAAAAGTAATAAAAATTAGTAAAGTTCACATCATATCAGATATGATGTGGGCTTTTTTTGTCTAATTCTAAAAGAGAATTATTACGATAATTGAAAGTGGAATAAAATTCCACATATTAACTGTTATAATCAATATAGAGGTGATTGAATGAAGGTACTAATTATTGGGGGAACAGGAACACTGTCTTATCCACTAACAAAACTGATAATTGCTAATACTGATATGGAACTAACTTTGATTAATAGAGGGAATAACTTAAAAGATATTCCACTTGATAAGGTTAATCTTTTTAAGTCAAACATCAATGATAAAGATGCGATAGAAACATTCATGAAAGATAAACATTTTGATGTTGTTATTAATTTCATTAATTTCTATCCCCAAGAAGTAACAAGAGATATTCAATATTTTAAAGGGAAATGTGATCAATATATATTTATAAGTACCAACGTTGTATTAAACCATGAAGCGTATGTAAATATAGATGAGACTGTTACTGTTGGTAATCGTATGAGTCTTTATGGCCAAAACAAAGCCCTGTGTGAAAAAGTATTACACGATTCAAAGGATTTCCCTTATACAATCGTAAGACCTTCTCATACCTATTCAGAATCAAGATTCCCTGTATCTGTAAAAGGTAAAGATACATGGACTATCTTTGATAGAATACTAAATGAGAAAGAAATTATCGTTCATGATGGTGGACAGTCCATTTGGCCAATTACACATGCCTTTGATTTTGCAAACTTACTTTATTCTCTTATTGGTTTAAACTCTGCATTATACGAAAACTATCATATAATGAATCCGAGTATTATCACTTGGGATAATATTTATCAAGAGATTGCAACACAGCTTAACAAGCCTTATAAGCCATATTATATAGAAACAGATATATTGAGTCTGTCTTCTAAATATAACTTTGAGGAAGCGATTAAAGGCGATAAAAAATATTCAAATATTTTTAATATTGATAAGATATTAGAATTAAATAAAGGTTTTGAGTTTAAGTATGGTCTAAAAGAAGGGGTTCGCTCATTTCTTGAATATATGGAAAAACATCCAGAATTTAAAACAATTGATGAAGTATTCAACACATGGTCTGATGACTTAATTGAAAAACACAAAGCATTTAAAAATAATCTAGAAATATAAAAAAAAGTGGGTCTTAGAAATTATCTAGAACCCACTATTTTTATTCATTTAAGTTGTGACTTAAAGGTTTTAGACCCTCAGTCATTGTATAATCATATTTATCGTATTGGTACCAATCTTCATTCTCATCCATAACCCAGAAGACTTCAAGTTTATCTTCAGGATATTTTATATTGTATTCTTCAATAAAAGTATTTGCTTCATCAAACTCCATCATATACATAGAAGTGGAAAATATATCTGCAAGTGCTGAGTTTTCCATAACCACAGTAACGGATCTAAATGAGTTTTGTGGAAAAAGTGTTTTTGGATTGATTAGATGTGAATACATTACATTATCAGGACCATAGTAGGTACGTTGATAATCACCAGAAGTTACAACAGACATAGATTCTTCAAGTGAGAATATATCAATGCTTGGTGCACTGATTTCAGGACTTGGTTCTTGTACACCGATTTTCCATGGTCCATCAGGTTTTTTGTTAATCGTTCTGATATTACCACCACCTGATATGATTCCATGTTCTAAACCTTCTGTTTCAAGTTTTTGAGCGACAAGTTCAGTAGCGAGGCCTTTGGCGAGTGCACCAACATCAAGTCTGACACCTTTTTCTTTTAGGTAGACAGTATTGTTAACATCATCGATAACAACCTTATCCCATCCAGTATATTTTTCGGCTTCTTTTAATTCTTCTAAAGTTGGGACCCGTCCTGGTTCGCCCTTTGTGTTCAGTTCAATTCCTTCCTCTCTATAATCATGCCAAATATTAAATACTGCACCGTAGGTAACATTGAAGTAGGGGCTAATTTCTGTATATTCTTTAGCCATTTTTAACATGTCAATAATTAAAGGATCAACCGCTACAGGTTCAATTCCCGCATTCTCATTAACACTCATCAAGTTATTGATACCAGGGTATGTATTGTATATATCAAACAGCTCATTATACTGTGAAAAAGTATCATGTGCCAATTGGAAATATGCATCAAAGGTTTCTTCATCCTCTGCATATCCCATGATAGTGATGGTTGTATCAAATCCAGCTGTAATTGTGGATTTGTTATAAAGCGTTAGTTTATTTTCTGATCTATTGCTACAAGCTGTTAAGAAGATCAGTGATATAAGTGTGTATATTATTTTTTTCATGATGTAATTATAACATATATTTAAGGAATATAAATCTATCTTGTCTAATTAGTAAAGAGGTGGCGTTATGGCTGGAACTACTTTTATTTTTGGGTTGTTAATCATACTTATTCCGATACTATCAATTCAAATAGAGAATATTAATCTGATTCATTATCGTTACATGATCGAGAGGTCTTTGAGAAGTGCAATGGTTAGTAGTTATAAAGAAGATACAGAAACAGCTGTTTTTAATAACTTTAAAGAGGAGTTTTTAAAATATAGTCCTGATAATTTTACATATACTGTATCACTGATAAATTTTGAAGTAGGTCCAAAACTCATACACTTTAAAGTATCGGCAGTTAATGATAAAGGCTTGTTGATTGAATTAGAAGAAACATTGATAGAGGAGGATTTAAATGAGAATAGTTCGTAAAGTTGCACTGGTATGTGCTTTTGTATTGTTGTTTACATTAAGTTCAGAATTTCTTGTTAGAAAACGCATGAATTTGGTAGATGTTATTGTTGTTAAAAATAACTTGTCACAAAGACATTTAATAAAAGAAGACGATATTAAAGTATTAAAAACAAGTAAACACTTGGTACCTGATGATGCTATTTATGATAGGAAAGATATTGTTGGGAAATATGTAAAGATGGAACATACTTTGCTAAAAGAGCAGATGATTAGAACATCAAATATTGAATCATTGGATGAGTCTATTGATGCCCCAAACTTATTGTTGTATGAAAATCAAAGAGTCTATGCACTTAAAAAGGATGTTGTAGGTACAGCAGGTGCAAGTCTTCAACGGGGATCCTATGTTGATGTTGCAGTACAAAAGAAAAAGGATGAAGAATATGGGATCATTATTGAAAATGTAAGGGTAGTGGGTGTAAAAGATAGATATGGGGAAGAAGTAAAACAGGGAACAGTACCTCATGTTATCTTACTTGCAGTAGATGTAGGAGATATAAATAGTATATTGAAAGCTGAAGAAGAAGCAAAAATAGTGCTACTCCCAAGGAATGTCTCCCATGAATCATAAGTTTCCTTTTTCAATATTTGAACCTTATATTAGTGATGAGTTAGTAACAGATCTAAATTACAATGGAAAAGATTTATGGATTGACCACTTAGAAAAAGGAAGATTTATTGTGGAGTCTTTTCTAAGTGAAAAACAAGTCTTTCAAACGTGCATTAGATTTTCTAATCTTGTAAATGAACATTTCAATCTGCAAACTCCCATCCTTGAAGCAGATTATGAAGATATCAGGGTAAGTATTTTACACCCAAGTGTATCAGGTAAACTGAGTGTATCTCTAAGAAAAACGCCAACAAGACTTAGATTAAATGAAAAAAAACTATTAAAGGAAAACTATATTACGGAATCAGCACTACAATTTTTAATTGACTGTGTCTGTTCAAATTTGAATATCATGGTAAGTGGTTTACCAGGTGCAGGAAAAACAGAATTGATTAAGTTTTTGACACAATATATTGATCCAAAGAGTCGGGTAATATCAATAGAAGATTCAAGAGAGTTACATTATGAAAAGATTCATCCAGAAAGAGACAGTGTAAGTTTAAAAGTCAGTGAAGAATTTACATATGATATGGCTATAAAAGCAAGTATGAGACAAAGACCCAATTGGCTTTTAGTGAGTGAAGTAAGGGGAAGTGAAGTGGAAGATTTATTGAAGTCAATCTCTACAGGAACTCATCTTCTCAGTACAATACACTCAAGAAGTGCCTATGACATACCAAAGCGCATGTTATATATGATGCAAAATATCGATAGATCCAGTGAAACATTTTTAAAACAACTTAATGATGCAATTGATATTGGGGTACACATAGAACATATAGTAAATGAAACAGGTGTATTACGTTTTGTACGTGAGATAGTTAAGTTTGAAAAAGACACTGTAAAGTTAATATATCATCATGAGACTTTAAGAAATGTTGTTACTAACATAGAAGAGGACAGGGTGATAGTATGATCATATTAGTAGTTTTCTGCTTGATTGTCATGAGTGAAATAATTGAACTTTATAAAACAAGATACTTTAAAGATAAGCTAAGCCGGGAGTTTTTAATACACAATACCCTTGTATTTATAGGCGTATTTTTTGTAATTGTTGTATTATCTGATTTATTCCACCTACAATTTAAATATCAACTGTATCTACTTGTCATAGCTTTTGTTTCCACATTGTTGATAATTACATACAATTTAAAAAATATTCAAGAGCATTATGAGTTTGAAAATGTCAGTCAATATATTTTAAGATTGTGCGTTTATTTTAGAGCGCACCAAAAAATATATCCAAGTCTTATAGATGCTATGGATGGATTTGATGATAAATTTAAAAGTAAGTGTCAAAAGATGCTAGATGCTTATGAAGCAGGTGAGCCTTTTTCAGACATTGTACTTACCTTAAGTAATCATTATTTGATGAAGTCTTTAGCAAAAATTTTAGAGTCAAGTGAAAATGTAGGTCACATACATAGTGAAGCACAATTAGTTCGTTTGGAATATGATGTAGAAAATTGGATTTATCAAACAAAAACCTATCAAAAAGAGGAAATTAAACTGAGAAATAAAATGTTGTTACTTTTTGGAGTTGGTCTTTTGATATCGTATTTCGCACAAAATATGCTTATGCAATCAGTAGATATGCAGGGATTGTACACCTATCAAATATTGATATTTAGCTTTTTAGCATTGAATATCTGTGGTGCACTATATTTAAGTAAACGGCTAACTTATCCGTGGGTTCTTAGACAGGAGATCTTATGATAATAGTTTTATTTATTTTTGTATTGATATTTGGACAGCAAATATTTGCTGTCCTCGCCGAAAAAGACCTAAATGATAAATGTAATACAGTAGGTATTTCTAAAAAACGCGTTATTAAGAAACGGCGCATTGAGATGGCTATTTTATTGCTTATCATGATTTTCATACAAAAGCAGTATCAAAAGTACTTTGTTGTAGTGCTAATTGCTGTATATAAACAACCTTATTTACTTTTAAATTCAAAACTTAATAATTTGAAAAAATCTTTGGGACTACAGTTTTCTATTTGGTTAAGAATGATGGAAGTACTGCTTTCATACCACACCGTTCCACAAGCAATACAAGCATCTATTGCATCCGCACCTGATCTTATGGTTAAACCATTACAAATACTATCTGAAGAATTACAATACGACCCTTTAAATCGAGATATATATTTAGGATTTATGAAGTCTTATGGTGAACTTAATATAGAAAGGTCTATGCATCATCTGTATCGTTATGCAGTCATGGGAAGTGATGATGCGACAATACAACTTTCCAATATGATAGAAGACAATGCAAAGGTCTTAATTAAGACCCGTGAGAAGTTGTTTGAGGAGAAGTTAAACTTCTATTCATGGTTTGGTTTAATACCCATGTTATTGGTGTCTATGTGTTTTCTAGGGTTGATGTTTATGGTTCTTACAAATCTTATGAAAGGAGGTTGGAACTTATGAAAGCATTTTTTGAAGAATACGGATTAGTGCTGGTTGTTACTATTGTAGCAACAGGAATGATTTTATTCTCAAATGAATTTAAAGGGATTTTAAGAGAAACTTTAATTCAAAGTTGGGAAAATATGACGGAGATGGTAGAGTGAAAGCAAGTATAGAATATAGTCTTATATTTTTAACGGGATGCTTTATGTTGACCTTGCTTATACAGTTCACATCTGTTGCAGCCAACATTCATAAAGGACATCTATTTCTTAATTATGTAACACACTTAACTGAAAATTATGATGGTAATTTGAATGATGTGAATGCCCACGTTGAGAGCACAACAATTTGTGACTCATGCACGTATACACACTCATTGATTGATGATAGATATGAAATTAATGTATCTTTTCCTATTAATATCTCTGTGATATCTTATCGCTCTAAAATGAATATAACTGGAATCACAAGTTCTTTCGAATAAAAATCTAACATTGATCTAGTTAATTTGAAACAAAAGTCCAAATAGTGTATTGTTGTAATGATAAAAGGAGATACCTTTATGATTTTAACAATAGATATAGGAAATTCAAATACGGTCTTTGTAGGATATGACAATGACAAAAAAAGGGTGTATGAACACCGAGTTCTAACATTTAAAAAAGACACAAAAAAACTCTTAAAACCTTTATTAGAAGGATTGAAACTAGAAGTTGAAGATATTATTATTTCATGCGTTGTTCCAAGCATTGAGAAAGATGTACTAGAGGTTATAGAAGAAGTATTCTTATATAAACCTAAACTCGTCAATGCAAAGACAATCGATAAGATGACAATAAATATTGATACTCCAGAATCATTGGGTGCAGATTTCATTTGTACTTCAGTGGGGGCAAGCGCAAAATTCAATACTCCAGTAATTGTTGCGGATATTGGAAGTGCATCAAAAATATCACTAACCAATTCGGATAATGTTTATGAGGGTGGTATTATTTGGCCAGGTATTGGATCATCACTTCAATCAATGGTTGAAATGATTCCCCATCTACCAAAAGTAGACTTGGTCTTGAATCCATCTGTAATTGGTAAAAATACAATCAATGCAATTCAATCCGGTATGTTATATGGAGTTGTTGCACAAATAGAAGGACTTTCTAATCGCATTGAAAATGAAGTCGGAGAGAAGTGCGAACGTGTATTAACAGGTGGATATTCTGTTTTGTTTAAGGAACTATTACCTGAGTTCACATTTGTTGAACACTTAGTAAGTGATGGATTAATTGAAATATACTTTAATAAGATGTTAAAAGGAGAAGTGAAGTCATAATTGACCTTGCTTCTCCTTTTTTTAAGTTAAGATAATCATTATTACTGGTGCTACAAGAACAGTAATTAATCCTGTTAGTATCAAAGCAATGGTAGACATTGTAGCTTCAATCTCTCCAACTTCGATTGCTTTACTTGTTCCAACAGCATGTGCAGAAACACCCAATGCTAAACCTTTTGAAACAGGTGACTTAGTCTTTAGCAGTTTAAATGCAAAATCAGAAATTACGGCTCCAAAGATTCCGGTAATAATTACAAGTGCAATGGTAATCTCAACAAGACCACCATACTGTGCAGCAATGTCTTTGGCAATTGCAGTTGTTACAGATTTAGGAACAATTGTCGCAATCATTTCTAAATCAAGTTTCAGTAGTTTTGCTAAGATCACGATACTTACTCCATGTGCGACTATTCCACTCATAACTGAAATAAAGATGCGTTTTGAATATTTAACAATAATATCTTTGTTTTCATAAAGTGGTATAGCAAGTGCAACTGTAGCTGGACCCAAAAGTGAAGTTATAAAACTAACACCTTGGTTATAAGTTTCATATTCAGTATTAGTCATCAATAATATAAAGATAAGTGTAACGGATGTCAGTAATAAGGGGTTAATCCATGTTTTATCATACTTGTCTTTCAGTTTCTGAAATCCAAGATAAATGACAATGGTTAAACATAAACTCCATAGTTCCATATTATTTATCCCCCAATCTATCTGATACTAATGCAACTACAATCAGTGTTACAGTTGTGGAAACAATCATTACGATTGTTAAGGGTAAAAGTTCTAATTTAAGAATACCGAAACTGTTCATTAATCCCACGCTCAGTGGAACAAATAAAAATGACATATTGTTTTTTAACCAGTTTCCAGTTTCTTTTATACTATCCAGTTCAATAACATCCTTCTCTAAAGCGAGAAATAATAATAAAAGTCCAATAACACTTCCTGGAACTTTAAGCCCAGTAAAGTTTGTAATAGATTCACCGATAATATAAAAGGTGATTATAATTAACAGTTGTTTTAAAATTTTCATACAATCTCCCTCGATTATTTTAAACGTTATGCACGCATATTTAGATTATACAAGTACCATCTATGTTTTGCAATGAATGGAAATGTCGTATCGTATTGCATAAAGTGTCATTTTCGAACTTTGGTATTGATGATTCTGTTGTTTAAGATAATGTTAAATTTTAGAAGCACTTGAAATCTTGTGATATGAGCTAAGTTAAATTACTACGTTTGATAAAGTCGATAACAGTTTCATTGAACTGATCTGGAGCATCCATATTTACAAGATGGCCAGCATTCTTAAAAATTACAACTTCACTGTTAGGTTCTAGCTTATGCCACATTTTCACGGCTTTTAATTGCATTGGTATATCCTTATCACCGCAACCGATTAAAACAGGATAGTTTCTTATTGAAGTAGAAAACTTATTTACCAGTCCATTTAGACCAGCAAGGTAGATGAATGATTTTTTCGGGAATTGTATATTCATTTGAAAAAAATCCTCTTGAGCTTCTTCTGTATGAGCTGAAATCAATTTGTTGCTTTTGGCGAACCATTTTATAGAAAAGATAGACTTAAGCATCATAAGTACTTGAGCTTTGCCATTTTCTTTTTGCATGGAGATATCAAAATTATTAATGTCATACGCACCAAAACAAGCAAGAGAAGATACCATATCATGATACTTGTTTGCAAAATCTTGTATCAGTATAGCTCCGATAGATATCCCAACAAGATGTACTTTTTCGATATTTTCTTCTATCAAAATATCTTTTATGTATGTTGCTGTTTTTTCTATACCATCACC
>JAAYGI010000089.1 GCA_012727815.1 Erysipelothrix sp. | reverse complement strand
TGCTTTTAAAGGCTGATTTAATACAATCGTAAAACCTTGATTTCTATAGGTTTTGACTAAATTCATTTGTTCTAACTCTTGTCTTTGAATGACAATATCATCTGTTGACGTTTTTAACAGATGTACAAGCTCTTTTTCTGAAATAACTTTTTTAGTACGTCCTATTTCATACAGTGTTAAATATAAACTTAAAGCATTAAATGAAAAGACAGGTTGATATAATAATACCAGCGATTCTAAAGCATTTTGCGATAATTCAAATTCAACAATCGCATTAATTTTCCCACTCACAATAACATTCCCCCGTTTTCTATCTTACTTAAAAGTTTTTTTAAATGTGCAATATCTTTATTGTTATTAATAATGATATCACCCCGTCTTTTTTTCTCAAGACTTTTTAATTGTCTTTGTTCACGCTTTTTAATGTCCTGTAGTTCTAAACCTTTAGCCATTAATCTTTTATGTCTTAGATGTCTAAAAGCATCAACTACTATTATTTTATCAAATAATTCATCCATTTGCGCCTCAAATAGTAAAGGAACCTCTACAAATACGACTTTATTTGAATATTTTTTTGAAATTTCTATTATTTCTTTTATAACTTCTGGAAACACTACAGATTCCAGTTTTGCTAAATGGCTTTTATTGTTGAACACAAGGTTTGCAAGTGCTTTTCTATTTAGTGATTTATCTTCTGCTAGAATCTCTTGACCATACTGTTCAACCAGATAATTATAGATAGGGGCATCTTTTTCGTAATATGCATGGACCATTTTATCCGTGTCAAAAACAAGGTATCCCTTGTCTTTGAAAAAATTTGATACAGATGACTTACCTGCACCGATGGTTCCTGTAATTCCTATTATCATAGCTACTCCTTTTGACACTTCTCACAAAATACAGTTGATCGTCCACCAACTTTAATACGTGTCATACTTGTTTGACACTCAGTACATGGTAAACCTTCTCTTCCATATGCTTTTAGGCTTACTTGAAATAATCCTGTAACACCCAGTGATGAGGTGTAGGATCTAATGGTTGTTCCACCCTCTTCAATCGCCTTTTTAAGTACAATTATCGTATTATCTATGATGGATTCTAATTGTTTATCAGTAAGAGTAAACGCTGGTTTTTCAGGGTGTATCTTACATCTAAAGAGTATTTCATCTGCATAGATATTTCCAATCCCTGTGATGTGTGATTGGTCTAACAAGACTGATTTAATCGCACGTTTTCTGTTTTTGAATCTCTCTTTCAAAAATGAAACACTGAGCGCTTCGTCAAAGGGTTCATACCCTAGGTTCTTAGTTTTAAAATATGCATCTAAATCTTTTATTACTGCCATTCTTGAAAATTTTCGTGTATCAAGATAATGGACATAAGTATCATCTACTTTAAACATTAAATGCGTATGTTTGGCAGGATTTGTTTCTTCTTTATATAGATGGAATTTACCTTCCATACGTAAATGAACAACCCATGACATTCCATTGTCAAAATTAAAGATGAGGTATTTACCTCTTCTTTGAAATCCTTTAAATGTAAGTCCTGATAAATCTTGAATTTTATATTCGCTTTTGCTTTCTAAAAGTGGTGCATAATCGAGTCTAATCCACTCTATTGTTTTATTCTTTAAGTTATGTTCTAAGACGTTTTTAATCGTCTCTACTTCTGGTAACTCTGGCATTAAGACTCATACCATGACTTTCCTGTAGATACTTCAACCTTCAATTTGATTGGCCATTCTACAACATTTTCCATAATCTTAATAACATTTTCTTGTATTTCCTCTATTTCTGATTCAGCAACATCAAGCACAAGCTCATCATGCACTTGTAAGATCATTGAAGATTTTTTATCTTCTAGGTATGCATCTATCTTAACCATTGCCATTTTTATAATATCTGCAGCAGTTCCTTGGATGGGTGCATTCATTGCAGCACGTTTCCCAAATTCTCTTAATGCTCTGTTATTATCATATATTTCAGGGATATAACGTCTTCTACCAAAGTATGTTTTAACATAGCCCTCTTTTTCACAAAGTGCAATTTCTTTTTCCATATATACTTTGATATTTGGATATACTTCATCATATTTATTAATATAATCTGAAGCATCCGACATAGATATATCAAGTTGTTCGGATAATCCATAAGGGCTCATTCCATAAACAATACCGAAGTTAACACTCTTTGCTTCTCGCCTTTGATTTGAAGTAACATCCTCTACATTAAATATCTCTTTAGCAGTTTGTGTATGGATATCTTCATCATTATTGAAGGCTTCCATCATTTTTTCTTCATGTGCTAAAAATGATAATACACGCAATTCAATTTGTGAGTAGTCTATGCTCATGAGCATAGAATTTTCACTTGCTACAAATGCGGACCTAATTTTACGTCCCTCTTCATCTTTAACAGAAATGTTTTGTAAGTTGGGTTCTGTTGAACTTAAGCGTCCTGTAGTTGAAGCATGTTGGTTCATTGTTGTATGAATTTTTCCATCCTTTTGAACATGCTTTTGAAGTCCAATCGCATAGGTACTGTATAATTTTTGTACCGTTCTATATTCAAGTATTAACTGGATTATAGGGTGTTTGTCTACAAGTTTTTCTAAGACTCCAACTGCTGTTGAACGTTTTTTAATCATGGGAAGTTCTAAGTGATCAAACAGCACTTCTGCCAATTGTTTAGGAGAATTAAGATTGAATTCAATTTCTGCTAATTCATGGATTTTAAGTGTCAGAGCATCTATCTCTAATTTCTTTTCTTCAGCAATTCTTTCTAATGTTGATAAGTTTACTGTAAATCCTTGGTGCTCTAGTTTTGAAAGCACCTTTATTAATGGTTTTTCAATTTCAACATAGACATCAATCACTGCAGTGTTTTTTGCCTTTTTAAGTTGTGTTGTCCAAACCTTGAAAAGTGCACTTGAGAGTCTTGCTTTAGAAGAGTTTTCTTCTAGTTCTGTATACCAAAGGTTGAATTCATCTTTAATTTTATCAAAAGTATTAACAGAACTGTCGATAATAAATGATAAGACTGTTAAGTCATCAAAATAGACATCATTCAATGCTAAATTATTATCCAGGCAAAATCTATATAATGGTTTTGCCTCAGATGCGATTACTTTACTCTTATTAAGTAAGTTAATAAAATCTTGATTTAACACCATTTCTTGGACTGTTAAATGTGTGTAACGTCGACCATCTGACATATATACACCTTCTAACACCTTAGCCTTATTTAAATCAACATAAATACTAACATCATTTCCTACCCATGATTTATTGAATTCTGTAAGTTCAATACTCTCAATTATAGAATCATTTGCAACTTCTTTTACCAATGAATTCATATCATATTTACGGTAAAATGCATTGGCAGCTTCTTGATCTATTTCTAATTTAAAGTCTTCAATATCTAATGATAAAGGAACATCTACCTTAATTTTTGCAAGTGCATAGGATAAGTAGGCTTGATCTTTATAAGTTCTTAAATTCTCTCCCATTTTTCCTTTAACATCTTCTGCATTTTCATAAACTTTATCCAATGTTTCATATTGTGCAAGAAGTTTCTTAGCAGTTTTTTCTCCAACTGATGGTACACCTGGTATATTATCTGATGCGTCTCCCATCAAGGCTTTCATATCCACTACTTGTGAGGGTGTGATACCTTGTTCTTCCATGAGTTCTTTTGCATCCATACGTGCAATATCACTCATTCCTTTTTTAATAAGTAAGACATCAACATTATCACTGATAACCTGTAGTAAGTCTCTATCACTTGTTAAAACATCAATTTCATCATTTGGATACATAGTTGCTAAAGTACCGATGATATCATCGGCTTCATAGCCAGACAATTCATATCGATGAATTGGCATTGCATCGATATATTCTCTTATAAGAGCAAATTGAGATACTAAATCCTCATCTACTTCTTTACGTGTTCCTTTATAAGCTTCATACATGTCATGTCTAAATGTTTTCTCACCCGTATCAAATGCAATTAAAACATGTGTGGGCTCAAATATTTCAAGTGCTCTGTGAAACATATTAGAAAAACCATATACTGCATTGGTTGCTGCTCCTGATGAGGATCTCATATGACCTCTTGTCAATGTTGCATAATACGCTCTAAAAAGCATTGAATTTCCATCTATTAATAATATTTTCCTCATATTTAGTCCCTTTCTAAATTAAAACCCTTAAATATTCATCCAAGGGTTAAACTTATTACTCTTCATCTAATTCTTTAGCTGTTTCTAGTGCAGATAATGTTTCTAAGTTCTTATACATTAGATTAATATAATTCTCATTGTTTTTAATATCTTCTGCACTAAGTGTATATAGATTATGTAAATTAATTTGTGTAAGATTAAGTTCTGTCTTAATCTTATTAAATAAATTTATATAATCTTGCGGAAGGTTATTTTCATATACAATATATTCAACATTATCAGCTGAAATTCTTTCTCGATATACATTTAACAATAACTCATCGGGTAAGACACCATACTTTGATAAAGTGAGTGGATACACATTGATTCCATAACTTTTTTGCCAGTTACCAAATGTTGGTGTCATTGAAACAAATGAAATTGTTTCTTGAACATTTCTAAGTTTTTGGTAATCAGCATATAATCTGACCAATTCAATTTCTAACTTCTCAAAATTTTCTTCATAGTAGGACTTTTGATCCGGAAATGCATCTACAAGATAGTCTAAAATTGAACGTCCCATAGAAGTCATTGCAATAGGATCAATCCATAATATAGGATCACTATTATACAAATCTGCGTTATCAAGCAAATCAGTTTCGTAATAATCACTCTCAAATGTTTGATTTGTACCACTTACATTTATGTTTTGATATCTTTTGAAATCATATAATTTTGAATAATATGATAAATCTACAGAATCACCTTTCATTGCTTTGAGTTCTTCTTCATAAAGTTCTAAATAAGGTTGGGCCTCATTGATATAAAATAGAACATCTGCTGATTTTAAGATATTTTCATATTGTGGATTTATTCTCGCACGTTGTGCTACATTACCAAGATCAAGGCGCGTAACGCTGACGCGGTCTCCTGCAATAGACTCAACTAAAAACTGTAAGGGATAATTTGTTACAACAACATCTAGTCCCGAACGTATACAACCTGTTAAACTCAGTGTTAGTGATACAATCACTAATAATTTAAGTATGTGTTTTTTCATATAAACCTCATTTTTCTGACTCTATTATATCATATTATTGATAATGTCTTTTGGAATAATTTTTAATTAATTTATTTGTTTTATTTATAATTACATAAGCTATTGGAAACACCACAATGTTGAACAATATCACCCATAAAGATCTGTTTGCAATAAACCATGTTATCGATACATCAACATGACCCATAACAAACAATGCAAAGAACATCACAATCTCTTTAATAAATAAAGCAAGACCAATAATTAACATTTTTTCAAAGTATGAATCACTAACATGTCTGTGCCAAAATCTTATGACAAGGATTGAAATACCATAAGCTAAGTAATATGCTGGAAAACTTCCTAAATGAATTAAATCCATAAAAAAGGATACCAGTAACACTTTAATTGCTATATCTGTTCTATCATCTTCACGTGCATAAACCACAAGTGCTATAAAATGCAAATTACTTACAAATTGTATATGTTGTGGGTTACTTAGATTAAATATAGATTGAAGTAAGAAATCTATAAGAAATAAGAGTGCTATAGATAATGTATTAAGCATGTACCTGTATCTCATTTTTGTTTAACAACCTTTATATAATCTATTCCTTGAAAGTTAACTTCAGAAACAGCCGATATATCAACACCAATACCAGTGGGTACCGTTTCTATACTTTTTACTTCTCCTAAATATAATCCTTTTGGAAAATTACCACCCAAGCCAGATGTTACAACTTTTTGACCTGGAGCCAAAGACTTTTCAGTCTCCATTAACTGGATGTTAAATACATTTTTCTCAGTATCGTAACTGTGTACAATACCATTTACCAGTTTATCTTCTGTTTGAATTGAAACAGATACTTTAGTAAATTCACTATTTGAGGTTAAGAGTGATACAACGGAAGTGTTTTTAGTAACACTGACTACTTTACCGATTAAACCTCTTGCACTCATGACCGCATCCCCAACAACAACACCTTTATCTTTTCCGATATTAATTGTTATTGCTTTATTCCATGAATCAAAGGACCTGTTAAGCACTCTACCTGATATGAAGTCCAAATCAGTGTAGACAGAATCTAAATTGTTCAATGCCTTTAAGGACTCAATTTCTTGTTTATACTCAATTTCTTTCATTTGCCAATTAGCAGCATCTTCTAATTCTTGACGTAAATCATCATTTACACTTCTGTTTTGCCAAAAACCGGCATAATCTTTTGTAAAATTAGAAAATGTTTTTACTGGATAATCAATTAATGAGTAACGAACCATGGAAAAAAAACCGTATACATTATTTTCTGTTTTTTGATAAACGGTTAGGTTTTTTATTAAATTTAAACTAAACAATGAAATGATTAGAACTGCAATCATGACACTTAAAAATCTTCTCATTGGTTTTTTCTCTTTCATTACTACCACCTTAACCATTATACTAAAAATATAGGCAAAATAAAAATGAAATTGTCTTATTCACTTAAAATTACACATATCTTGAACTTATCTTTAAATATCAATAATATAAACAGTTTTATTATGGACGATTTTTATATTTCAGATTCATTTCATAATAAATAAATTTGGATTCTTTTCTCTTATCGAAACAAAATCCCCTTCTGACACAATTAGATGGTCCATAATGAAAACACCCATCATATGTCCTGCATCAACTAATATTTCTGTTGTTTGGATATCTGATTTACTGGGTGTTAAACCACCACTTGGATGGTTATGTACAAGAATAATACTTGAAGCACTTTTCTTAACTGCCTCTTTGAATATCTCTCTTGGATGGACAACACTTCTGTCCAGTGTCCCTTTAAATAGAAAAGAATGAGATAACAACCTATTCTGCTTATCCAAATATACCGCTATAAAATATTCTTGCCTTTTATACCCCACTTCAAGATTCAGCCAAGAAACAAGTGCATGAGGTCGATCTATTTGGATTGTTTTGTTTATCTCCGGTTTGACCATGCGTTTTGAAACTTCAACAAGTGCAAGTATTTCTGTTGCTTTAATATAACTAATTCCTGGTACCCTGATAAGATCATCCACATCAATCCGATTTAATCCGCTGATAGTTCCAACCATTTGTAATATCTTATCGGCTACTTGTAAAGCAGATAACTGTCTTGTTCCCTGTCTTATAAATAAAGCCAGCAATTCTCTATCACTCAGTGTATGAAGTCCCTCTTTCATTGCTTTTTCTCTAGGTCTTAATACTAGTGGTATTTCCTTCATCTTCATTTTATCACCCTTATTAAATAGCCCTTCACAGACAGAAGACCTTACTTAAGTGAGGTTAATGTAAAAAGACCTTTACTGTTTCTCACAGTAGAGGTCTTAAATGAATTTTTGATAGGCATTTCTATATGGATCTTTTGGGTCCTTAACTTTAACAATTCCGCGATATATAAAATCAAATGAAGTGATAAGTCCTATCATTTTTTTGTTTTCTTTATGGGTATCAATTCTTAATTGATGGACTCCCTGCTTTTTTGCTTCCTCAATTGAATGGGTAAAGAGTTGTCTTCCAAGTCCTGCTTTTGTATTTTCTTTTAATACTGCAAAGCGATGGATTGTCATATAAACCTCATCTTCATTAAGCCATTTTCCATCTATTTTTTCATAGTTGGGGTCTTTTTCAGTTGTTAAATTAACAGTTGCACATATAAGACCATCCTTAAATAAAACATAACATGTTTTATTGAGTATGTCTTTTCTAAGGGTATCTCTATTTGGAATCCCGCTTTGCCACTGTGTGCTTTTATCTTCCTTCAAACTTGATATGGCTGAATCTATAATAGAAACAACACTGTCTAAATCAGACAGTGTTGCGACTTTAAATTTATTCACCCAGCACACTAATGACAGCAGGTGTATATTTTGTTTTAATGTATTCTACTACTTTTGGATCTTCAAATGCTTTTAGAATCGCTTTTGATTTTTCTGAATTTTCTTCTCCAGTTCTTACCGCAACAACATTTACAATGTCTTTAATAACATCTTCTGTTACAGTCTCTGCTTTAATACCACGTTCTGTAATATTTGATGTTAATGCATAGTTTGCATTTACAACACCATACTCTGCATTGTCTAATAACTTTGCAATGTTTTCAGCACTTACAAGTTCAATTTTAATTTCTTTTATATTCTTAACAATATCTTTAAGTGTTGCTGTGTCTTTATTGTCATTCAATTCAATCCAACCAAATGATTCAAGTAGTTTTAAAGCTCTTGGTAGGTTGGTAGCATCATCTGGTACTAAGACTGTATCATTTGCTGCAACTGTTTCTAAAGAGTCTTTAAGACCACCATAAAGTGCGATTGGTTCATAGTGAACTTTTAATAAAGGTGATAATTTTGTACCCTTTGTTTCATTGAAATCTTCTAAGTAAGGAATATGTTGGAAGAAGTTTGCATCCAGGTTTCCATTATCTAATGCTTCGTTTGGAAGTACATAATCATCAAACTCTTTAACTTCTAAATCATAACCTAATTCTTTTAATGGATCTTTTAGTTGTCTTAAAAACTCAGCATGTGGAAGTGATGTTCCACCAATCACAAGTTTTTCTAATTCTTTTTCGGGTGCTGGTTTTGTGCCACACCCTACCAATGTCAAACCTACTAACAATAACACAATTAACTTTTTCATATCTATATCCTCCTGTGTGTTAACAAAATAAAAAGCACGCTTATCCTAATAAGGATGAGCGTGCTCATGTTACCACCTTAATTCGTATTAACCTCACGATTAATACCTCATTGAGTTCTATCAAACTCAGTTGCGATAACGGGCAAACCCGAATTAACCTAAAGTTTCCTCTCAGTTAATTTAGCTCCAAGACCATATTCAACTTACTTCCACCTGCTTAATTTCACCAACATAAGCTCTCTTGTTAGATTTTCATAAATTTACTTTTCTTTTCATTGCTGTTTCATTGGTATCATTATGTATCATATCTTTTACATTGTCAACACTTTTATAGATTTATTTAAATTTTAATATTTATTGATGTCGTTTAAGACTTTATTAATATAACTATTTTTTATACTTTGATGTTAGCATGAAACCTGGACCAAGCTCTCTTTTCAAATAAGTGTGGTAAAATGGAGAAAGGTGATTAAAATTGTAATAGTTTTGTTAATACCATTCTAAATCATGAATGTTTCTATACTCAATAATAAATAAGTTATTGAAATATGTAGCGTAAACTAATTTATTCTTATTACTAAGTAAACATATCATAGGAGTATTATCGTGTCAACGCTTACATCTGTATCACAATCGGGTTCTTCAATCCTTTTATAGTCATTTATTGACATCACAATTATTTGTTTTTTTTCTATGAAAATAAGGATTTGAGATATTATATAATTTAAACAAATACTTATATTTGACCTCAATTTGTTCATATTCAATTGATATGTTGAGTATTACAATTTGACCTTAAAACATCATGATACAATAAAATACCAAACAATAATTGACCATCATTATAAAACTTTAATTTTTGAAAACTTTTGAAAATATTCATTTTCAGAAATATAGAAAAAGTCATTTTAGAGTTTAATAGTCAATTATTCCATAAATTCAGATAATTTTTTCTCGTAAAATATGTATAAAAGTATAAATTGTTTTATCATACATTTTTTATAACAGCTATGATAAGACAATATATTTACATTTTTTGACTGTGTAGAACTTCAAGTATTGCAATGTGGAGTTAGAAAACGTTAAATTAATAAATTATAGTTCTTCAATTTAAACAAAAAAGTGGTCTTAGACCACTTTTTCTCAAAATTTAGAATTTCTCACTAATTAATATATGATAATAAAAGATGACTTATAATTTTCACTGTATTTAAGTCTTATCTGGATATAAAAAACTTATATTTTAACTACCAGTGTTTCATAAGCTTTTAAAGTTACTTTAGAATCGACAGATGCCATATTGTAATTACTTAAGATAATTTTTGCACCTTTAGTTTCGATATCATACTGAACTTCTTTTTCATAGAAGTTGTTTAGGAACAAATACTTCGTGTTTTCATATTCTTTTGTATAAACAAAGAGTTGAGGATCGTCCAGTTCTAAAAATGAGATTCTTCCTTTATTTATAACAGCATCTGTATGTCTTAACTCAATCAATTTTTTGTAGAAATAAAAGATTGAATTTCTATCTTCCAATGATTCTTCAACACTTATTAGGGCTTTAGAATGTGATAGGTCAAGCCATGGTCTACCTGATGTAAAGCCATGATGTTGTCCCGCCTTAGTCCAAGGCATGGGTGTACGTCCATTATCACGAGAATGCGATCTTAAAGAAAACATTTTTTCTTCATGTGTTCCTTCTAAAAGATTGTATGCGTTGATACTCTCTACATCTTTAAATGTATCAAGTGCTTCAAACTCAGCGTTGGGTAATCCTATTTCTTCACCTTGATAGATATAGACAATACCACGCATATTTTGAATTGCACTTGCAATCATGGTTGCAGATTCATAATGATAATTGACAACATCACCAAATCTACTTACTGATCTTGGTTGGTCATGATTATTTAGAAATAGTGCTACGAGTGCATCTTTATCCTGTGATGCAATTTGCCAATCACTTAATATTTTCTTAAGTTCGATAAAATCAAAGGACTGGACATGCCACTTTTTATTATCTTTATAATCTACTTTTAGATGGTGGAAATTGAATATAGTAGCAAGTTCAGATCTTGTTGGATCTGCATACTTAACACCATCTTCTAAAGATGTTGATGACATCTCTCCTACAGTCAAGATATCTTTACGTTTACCAAATGTATTTATATTTAGTTTGTGTAAGTATTCATGAATATGTGGACCATCTGTATAGAATCTACGTCCATCACCTTCAAAGTCATCTTCAAAGATTTCAGGTTTTGATACTAAGTTGACAACATCAAATCTCAAACCTTTAATACCTTTATCTAACCAAAAGTTTACAATCTTACACACTTCTTCAAAGACGGCATCATTATCCCAATTAAGGTCAGCTTGTGTCTTGTCAAATAGGTGCAGGTAGTAGAGTTTTAAATCTTCAACATAGGACCAAGCAGTGCCACCAAATTTTGATTGCCAGTTTGTAGGTCTTTCTTTGAAGAAATAATAATCCATATATTTTTGGTCTCCTGTTAATGCTTTTTGAAACCATTCATGTTGGGTTGAAGTATGATTTAATACCATATCAAACATAATTTCAATATTATGTTCTTGTGCTTTGGCAATCAATTCTTCTATATCACCCATTGTTCCAAAGAGTGGATCAATATTATAGTAATCTTGTGTATCATAGCCATTATCCACCTGAGGTGAGACATGCACTGGCGTAAGCCAGAGCATGTCTACTCCAAGTAGGCTAAGATAGTCAAGCTTCTTGATGATACCCCTGATATCACCCACTCCATTCCCATCAGTATCTAAGAAACTCTTAGGATATATCTGGTAAACTACCTTATTTTGAAACATTTATTCTTTTTCCTTTCTACTTCCAAACCAGACAGTTAATGTAAATGGAATTACAATAGCAACTGCAGTAATTAAGAAGAACAACCAGTACTTATCTAGGTTAAATGATAGGAATCCTAAAACTCCACCTACTCCGATTGAGTTTGCCATGAGTCCTGCACCTACTGATATAACCGCTGCAACTGATGAACCTACCATTGCTGCAATAAATGGGTAACGATATTTAAGGTTAATACCAAACATAGCTGGCTCAGTGACACCTAAGTATGCTGATATAATTGCGGGAACTGTAACTTGTTCTTCCTCTTTATTGCCTCTATGAAGCCATAAAATACCAAGTACAGCTGAACCTTGTGCAATATTACTAAATGCGATCATAGGCCATAGTAATGTACCACCAAAGTCAGTTGTTAACTGAAGGTCTATAGCATTTGTCATATGATGTAGTCCTGTTATAACAAGTGGTGAGTAGAAGAATCCAAAGATTGCTGCAAATACTACTCTAAATGAAGATGTTAGTCCTGCATATACAACCGCTGAAATCCAAGCACCAATTTTCCAACCAATTGGTCCTAATACTAAGTGTGCAATAAGTACTGTTGGTACAAGTGCAAACATTGGTACAAACACCATTTTTACAGCGGTGGGAATTATTTTATTAAAGAATCTCTCAAGATATACAAGTGTGAATCCTGCCATCATCGCTGGTAATACTTGTGCTTGATAACCAATCATTCTAATTGTTGTAAATCCAAAATCCCAAACAGGAATATCTGCAATTGCAGTTCCTGGAACAGCATATGCATTTAGAAGTTGTGGCGAAACAAGTGTAATACCAAGTACTATACCAAGTATTTGTGTTGTTCCCATTTTACGTGTGATAGACCACGTAATACCTACTGGTAAGAAGTGGAATATCGCTTCACCTATGAGCCATAAGAAATGGTCTACACCACCCCAAAATGGATATACAGCAGCGATTGTCATCTTAACACCATCAACATTAATCAGTGCAACCTCACCTAAGATGTTTCTAAATCCTAGAATCAAACCACCCGTAATAATTGCTGGGATTAAAGGTGCAAAGATTTCCGCTAAGTTTGACATTAATTTTTGAATCCAGTTTTGATTTGATTCTGCTAATTTCTTAACTGAATCTTTAGATTCTTCTTCAATACCCGTAAGTGCAGCAAATTCATTATAAAAGTCACCAACATCATTTCCAATAATTACTTGGAATTGACCTGCTTGGATGAATGTACCTTTTACACTCTTTAGCTTCTCAATACCTTCTACGTCTGCTAATTTGTTATCTTTAAGAACAAATCTTAGACGTGTAACACAGTGTGTAAGTGCAACTATGTTGTCCTTACCTCCAAGATAACCAAGCATGGCTTGAACATCATTATTAAATTTACTCATGACTATATTCCTCCTTTATTTATTCAAGAAACTACCCAAAACGTAAGAAAGACCCTTCTGGTGTATGTTAAAAACATACGCTAGAAAGGTCTTGCCCATTTTATAGGTTACAAGCCAACAGGTAATATCTGTTCCAATCTGTTTAAATGGATTGTCAAATATACCATCTCTTGCGAGTTGACCGACGTCTTAAGTCGTTTCTCGATATAGTCTCGAATTAGAGATGCACAATTGTATGCGTTCTCAAACTCTACAATCACATTATATAGAATTGGTTCTTCAAAGTCAACTTGAATATTTTCCATCACTCTTTGCACTAACATTTTTAAGTGAACCATAATCCTTTGTGTATGCAGTTCATCAAGTTTTAAAGAAACTAAATAGTAATCTCTTATGATATTAAGGCTATCCAAAATCATATCTGTAAGTATTGTTGATTGGTTATTTATCTTTTCATTTACACCATTTACAACATGCATGGTCAAAAAGCCAATTTCATCTTCGGGAAATATTACTTTGAAATATTTATTTACTTCTTTTAAAATAGCAGTTGCTAAGTTAAACTCATCTTTATATAGAATACGTAGATCATACACAAGATGGTTTTTTATTTCTTGTCCTGACTTTAATCTTTGATATGCAAAGTGTAGGTGATCGATTAGTGTTAGATAAGCGTGGTTATCGAGTGTCATCCCCGCGTCTTCTGATTTTTCTTCAATAATTCTATAGAGTCCAAAGAATGAATCATCAGGTATCTCTTTTGCAAGTTGAGATGCTTTATAATACTCATCTTGCTTTAACTCAAATACTTTTTCAATCTTTTCATTGGGTATTAAAGAACGGGTACGAACATTAAATCCTATACCCAAGCCAACAACGATAACTTCTTGGTATCCATATGTTGCTTGGACAACATTATTATTTAATACTTTTTTAACACGATAACTTTGTTTCATATAAGCATGTTGCCCTCCTATTAATATACAAGTACTATAACATTTTTTCTCTTTTTTTTATAGTAACCTAATGTCCATTTTACCTGAAATTAGAAATAAAATCATGACAGCATTTATTATTGAAAATTAAATTATATAAACCTTGTTACTTTTTCATTTAAAAAGAGTTTCCTTTTAGAAACTCTTAACACTCATCGTTAAACAAATAATATGTACATTAGTATCTTTCAAATACCAAGGTTGCTTGAATACGATCACCGCCACCAAAACCTTTACTGCCACCATTCGATGTTGTGATAGTATGTAGACGATAACCTTTCTTTACTTGATCATTAATCACATCTTCAAGTTCAACAAGATTACCTGAACCTGTGCCAAATAACTTTTCCTTAAGTGTTACTTGCATTACAACATAAGGTAATAGATTATTTGATCCATGTGATACAGATGATTCTTTCGCCAATTCTTCAAAAAAAGTCATAGTTCCCCCCCCTTTCCTATTATAAAATTATAATATCTTTAAAGTTTCCCGTTGTCAATAAAATTCAAATTTAGATTGCACCTTAGTATATCAAAAGGGATTATGTCTCAACTTTATACTATCCTTCGGATGGATTATTAGAGATGAGAAAGCGAGTAGAAAATTTGAAAGAAAAATCACAATATAAAGTTATCAAAATTAGTGATGCACACAGACGGTGCAATGGTTAAGATAAATTTGCATAATCACTTTCTCTTTACAAACCTATTCATAGAAAAAGGACCTCTTTAAAATAAGTCCTTTTTCTGTGTATATTGGCATGCTTAATTATCAAATGAGATTAGTTTTTCTCTGGATAATCGATAATTAAGTGTAAGTCTTCTAATTGTTTTGGTGTTCCTTTTGCTGGTGCATTTGTCAGTGGGCATCTTGCTGATGCATTCTTTGGAAATGCGATGACATCTCTAATTGAGTTTGCATGAACCAGAGCCATTGCAAATCGGTCAAGTCCAAATGCAATTCCACCATGTGGAGGTGTACCGTATTTAAATGCATCCACAAAGAAGCCAAATCTTGCTTCGATTTGTTCATCTGTAAATCCAATTACACTAAACATTTTAGCTTGTAGTGCTTGATCGTGAATTCTCATTGAACCACCTGCGATTTCAAATCCATTTAATACAAGGTCATATGCTTGTGCAATAACTTCTAAAGGTTTTGTATCAATGAGTGGAATATCTGCTTCTCTTGGTGCTGTGAATGGGTGGTGACGTGCAACCAGCTGGTCTTCATCATTCATTTCAAACATTGGGAAGTTTACTACCCAGCAGTATTTAAATGCTTTTTCATCAATAAGATCAAAGTCTTTACCAAGTGCTAATCTCAGTGCTCCAATAGCCATTGATGTCGTTTCCCACGCGCCTGAGCCTATGAATACCATATCACCTTCAACAAGGTCAAATTCTTTAACCATTGCTTCTGTTTCGGATTTTGTAATAAATTTAGCTGCTGAACCCGCCAGTGTATTATTTTGATATTTTAAAATTACAAGACCATTCAAGCCATGTTTTTTAACTAAATCTGTATATTGGTCTTGAATACGACGTGTGAATGTATCAGCATGGTTTCCTGTTAGTACAAGCCCTTTTAATGAACCACCTGTTTCAAGTGTACTACTAAATACTTTAAATTCACTGTCTTTAAATACACTAGCAAAGTCTTTTAAGTGTAATGCGAGTCTTAAGTCTGGTTTATCACTACCATAAATATTAATTGCATCATTGAAGTCAATTAATGGAAATTCTGGTTTATCTTCACCCAATACATCAACCATTACATTACTTGCAACAGTTTCTACAATATCCATAAATTCATCTTGTGATAAAAATGAGGCTTCAATATCTACTTGCGTAAAGTCAAGTTGTCTGTCAGCTCTTAAATCTTCGTCTCTAAAGCATCTTGCAATTTGGTAGTAACGTTCTAATCCACCAATCATCAATAATTGTTTAAAGATTTGTGGTGATTGTGCAAGTGCATAGAAGTCTCCTGGGTGAACACGTGATGGCACAAGATACTCACGTGCACCTTCAGGTGTTGATTTTGTTAACATTGGTGTTTCAATATCTAAAAATCCCATATCTTCAAGTGTACGACGCATGTTAGAAGTAATCTTTGCACGTGTCATTAAGTTTTTTTGCATTTCTGGACGTCTTAAGTCTAAGTAACGATATTTTAGACGTGTGTCTTCTAAAGCATCCGTTTCATCTGCAATAATCATGGGTGTTTGTGCTGATTTGTTAATGACTTTAAATTCAGTAACATCAATCTCAATATCTCCTGTTTGTAATTTAGGGTTCTTATCTTGTCTTTCTCTAACAAGACCTTTTACATTAATTAAGTACTCACTTCTGATACTTTCAATTTCTGGTAAGTTTTCAGCATTGACAACAAGTTGTACAATACCACTTCTATCTCTTAGGTCAATAAATACAATGGACCCAAAATTACGACGTTTTGATACCCATCCTAAAAGTTCTACTGTTTCGCCAATATGTGACATACGGAGTGTTCCGTTATAATTTGTTCTGTTCATTATTTCTCTCCTAACCAAGTTTTCATTTGTGTAAGCATTTTATCCAGTGGAATACTTACTTGTTCTTGTGTTTCTATATGTTTTAATGTTACTTTATTTTCTTTTACTTCTGCTTCTCCAACAAGTAGTGCCACTTTTGCATTGTGTCTGTCTACCATTTTAAATTGTGCACGCATAGATCTGTTGTTGAAATCTGACTCTGTAATGTATCCTGCATGTCTTAAGATTTGACTTGCTTTAAGTACCAGTGTATTGGATGCTGCATCAAGTGGCATACCATATACATCAATACTTTCATCCTCGGTAATATCCAGACCTGAAGATTCTAAGAATACCATTAATCTTTCAATTCCCATTCCAAAACCAAATGCTGATACTGAAGGACCACCATAATATTCTACAAGGTGATCATAACGTCCTCCTGCAAATATTGTACTTTGTGCGCCTGCTTTAGGATCGGTTGATACTACTTCAAATACTGTATGGTGGTAGTAGTCCAGCCCTCTTACAAGTTTTGGATCTACTTCGTAGGCAACTTCATTTGCATCTAGAATATTCAGTACATCATCAAAATATTTTGATGATAACTCATTCAGTGATGCTTTGTTGGTTGGCGCTGTTAATAATGCTTCGTGATTTTGATTATATTTATCATCTAAGATTCTTAATGGATTTTGTTCGTAACGACGTTTGTTATCTTCACCTAAATCATCAATATAAGGTTCGAAGTGTTTAACAAGCTCTTCTCTATACTTATCTTGACTCTCTTTATCACCTAAAGTATTAATAACAAGTTTGTATTGTGTAATACCAATTTCGTTTAAGACATTTAATCCCAGTAAGATAGCTTCAACATCTGAATATGGGTTTGCTTGTCCAAAGTATTCTACTCCAAACTGATAGTGCATACGCATACGACCTTTTTGAGGTCTTTCATATCTAAAGTTTGGTGATATGTAGAAATATTTTTGTGTTGCATTTCCTTGTGCGTAGAGCTTATGCTCAACAAATGCTCTAACAACACCTGCTGTTCCTTCTGGTTTTAGTGTTAAAGAACGATCACCTCTATCTGTAAATGTATACATTTCTTTATTTACAACATCACTTGCATCGTTACCACGATCAAATACTTCTGTATGTTCAAAGATGGGAGTTTTCATTTCACTAACACAATATAAATCACAGTTTTTACGTGCAACTTCCTCAATTTTTTTCCTCACACGCATCTTGTCACCAAAGACATCTTGTGTACCGCGTGGTGCTACTAATTTCGACATATTAATTCCTACCTTTCCCTTAAAACAATAAAAAGATGGCCCAAGGACGCTAAATGCGTGGTACCACCTTTGTTTTATACTTAAATCTTTAACGCAGATATACGAAATTCTCTACTCTATTCAAGAATTCTTCTCCTGTGTGTCACACTGATTTCTAAAGCATACATCTCAGCAAATTGTACGTCTCTTTGACAATATCCATCAGTTCATTCACAATCTTAAAATTTATTACATGCATATTATAACTTAATAGGACTTAAACTTCAAGATTAATGTTATTAGATCTAAATCAGATTCCTGATATACTCTTATCTTGGACTAATGTTTGTGTATTATATACAAAGAGTATTTCATTAAACGATGCTTTATCCAAAAGACTATCTAAGCCTCCATTGTAATATCTTAAATCTACAACTGTAGTTCCATTGAAGGGATGTAATCCTCACCATATGCTTCTTTTATTTCTGTATGTAACTTCGCTAAATCTATTGTTTTAGATTCACCGTCCGGTTTTGAATTTGATGAACACGCTGTAACCAGCACCATCACAACAAACATAATTGCTATTTTTTTGATTCCTTTAATCATAAGATCCTCCTAAATCATATATGTGATTTACTCTTTAGTTTTATCATAGGAGATCAGATTAATCTATGAATTGTCTTCATTAATTTATCTATTATTTATCAATTAAAATGTAAAAACAACCAGAATTGCCTTAGCAATTCTGGTTGTTTAGAGTTTCTATATTTTATAATATTTTTCTTTCAACGCGGATTACTGAATCTACTTTACGTAGGTTTGCAATAAGGTTTCTAAGATGTTGTGCATCCTTAACAACCACACGCATTGTTGTTGTTACGTGTACCTTATCTTCATCTATCTCTGAGTTAACAGCTAAAAGCCTTACTCTAAGTTGTGATGTAGTGGTTACAAGATCAGTAAGTAGGAAACTTCTATCTGAAGATGCGATTGTAAGTACACTCTCATAATCTCCATGTGAGAATCCTTCTTCCCAATAAACATCTAGAAGTCTTTGTTTTTCATTGACAACGTTAGGACAGTCTTTTCTATGTACTTTAATACCAGCACCTTTTGTTACATACCCAACGATATCATCACCATAAACAGGTGAACAACATTTAGACATTGATACCATCATGGAATCAATACCTTTAACACGAACCCCTGTATCACCTTCTACCTTACGCACAGGTGCTTTTGATGCCAATAGTTTTTCAAACTTAATATGCTCATCCATTGGTTTTTGTACATCAAGTTTTTCAAATACAGATTGTAATGATAATGCTTTTGTTGCAATTGCATACATTAAATCATCTACACTTTGAACTGAGAAATTATTCAAGATATTATCTAATTTCTTAAATGACTTATCTTCAAGTTTACGTTTCTTCGCTTCTTCTTTAAACATTTGTTCACCTTTTTGAACCAATGTAGAGCGTTCTTCTTGCTGTATTTTCTGTAGATATTGTCTTATTTTATTTCTAGCATGAGATGTTTTAACAACCTTTAGCCAGTCCTCTGATGGACCTGACTGTTTGTTTGTTCTAAGTTTTACAACATCTCCTGTTTTAAGGGGGGTATTAAGTGGAACAAGAATACTGTTTACAGTAGCACCTACTGTTTGGTGTCCTACTTCAGTATGAATACGATATGCAAAATCTATGGGCGTTGCACCATTAGGTAGATCAATAACTCTTCCCTTAGGAGTCATAACATAAATATTCGCATCAAATATATCACTGGTTAAAACATCCATGTATTCTACAGCATTTTCATCTACACCTTCAGTCATCATATTGAAATCTTTAAACCATGATAAACGATCTTCAATTTCTTTACGACCTTTTGCAGGCATATTTTTTGAACCTTCTTTATATTTCCAGTGCGCTGCAACCCCATGCTCAGCAACATCATCCATTTCATAAGTACGTATTTGAATTTCAAATATGTTTCCTTCATCTCCAACTATTGTTGTATGGAGTGATTGGTACATGTTCATTTTTGGCATTGCAATATAGTCTTTAAGTCTACCTGGTATGGGTCTGTATTCAGCATGAATATAACCCAGTGTTTCATAACAGTTTAATTCATTTTCTGTAATAATACGTATTGCTAAAAGGTCCAGTATCTCATCAAACCTTTTATTTTTAGTAACCATTTTTTTATAAATACTATAGAGGTGTTTGGATCTACCAAAGATATTAAACTTAATATCATTACCCATGAGCATTTTCGATATTGTTGTAATCATTTGGGTAACTTGAGCATCGCGCTCAACTTTACGCATTTCAACAAGTCTTGCTATCTCATAATATTTATCCGGATGCAGATATTGAAAACTTAAATCTTCAAGTTCATTTTTGATCTGCGCAATCCCCAGCCTATGGGCAATGGGTGCATATACATCCAGTGTTTCTTGTGCAATTCTTTTTTGCTTTTCTTCTGGTTGAAATTGTAATGTGCGCATATTATGAACACGGTCTACAAGTTTTACAAAGATAACACGGATATCATTTGCCATTGCGATAAATATTTTCCTGTGATTTGCTGCTAAGTATTCTTTTTCATCAACAAATTCAATATTACCAATTTTTGTAACACTTTCGACAATTTGAGCAATGTCTTCACCAAACTCTTTAGCTAACTCTTCTTTACTTACATCACAATCTTCAATGACATCATGTAAAAATCCTGCTGCTATTGTAATGGGTGACATACTAAGTTTTGCTAAGATATGTGCAACGTGCATTACGTGCACTAGGTAAGGTTCCCCACTTTTTCGGTATTGCCCCGCATGTTTTTCTTTGGCAAAGTAAAAAGCTTTCTCAATCAGTTCGAGATTTTCTTTTGATTCAATATACTTTTCTGCCTCTTGTAATATCATACTTAAACTGATATTACCAATCATTTCATCTGCCATAACCTTACCTCCTAGCCTCTATTATAAGCCTTTTTTGATAAAAAACGAAGTTAATAACTTCGTTTCTTGTTTTTAGTATTTTAAGATTGTATATACATCCATGCCATGAAGCTTATCTCTACCGTGTAGATCTTCAAGTTCAATTAAAAATGCACATCCGACAACCTCTGCCCCATATTCTTTTACTAAAGAAAGTGTTGCTTCAATTGTTCCTCCTGTTGCAAGTAAATCATCAATGATTAATACTTTTTGTCCTTTTTTAATTGCATCCTTATGCATGTGTAATTCATTACTACCATACTCTAAGTCATATTTATATGAAATTGTTTCTCTTGGTAATTTCCCTGGTTTTCTAACAGGTACAAAACCTATTTCAAGTTCTGTTGCTACAGGACATCCAAAGATAAATCCACGTGATTCTGGTCCTACAATTACATCAGCACCTACCTTTTTAGCGTATGCTGTAAATAGGTTTGTTGCTTCTTTAAATGCTTTACCATCTGCCATTAAAGGGGTAATATCTCTAAACAGAATTCCTTCTGTTGGGAAATCAGGTATTGTTGCAATATATTTCTTTAAGTCCATTTTGCTTCCTCCAAATTACATCTATGATTATATCACAATTAATCTTCTTTGCGGCTTAGTTTTTGAAATCTGTATGCTCCAAAGCCTACAATACCTAAAACAATGCCACCCATCATGATAATCGTTAAGTTATTATTTCCAAGTTTAAGCGGACTTAAACTGATTACATTCGATACTTCATCATAATCGAACCATACAAAACCATTACTGTCTGCTTTTGCACTAATTCCTTTATCTACAAGTTTCTCTTTTTGAGATGTATATAGAAAATGAAATTGATCTGCTTCACTTTCAAACAGTTTATCACTCACTCCAAATTCAAAGCCTTGTGGTAATGAACTGTTAAAGTTTATTTTAAACGAATTGTTGTTTCTAACAAGTGCAAATAATGGATCATTAGTATTAATCTTTTCAAAATTAAAGCTTAAATCATAATCTGCTTTATGTCTTTGACCAAAGAATGCTTTAAACAAGTCATTTCCTTGGGTATCACTGAATATAATTTCAAGTTTCTGTGCTCCTAGCTGTAATAGGATTTCCTTATCGATTAATAATCTGCTTAGATTGTTAAGATTAAAGGTTAAGAGTTCTGGTTCTAGTACGATTTTTAATTTTGTAAGTTCTCTATTCTCCATATATTTTAAGACTTCTTGAGTTGGAAGGTAGAGTTCATAATCAAGTTTTTCAAGTGTTGTAAAATCTCTTACTCTTAGAATCATTTCAGAATCTGTTTCTTCATTGACTTCTAAAAGTAATGTATGATTATCACCTAAAATCGATTGCACTTTAACATTAACCTTTAACAAGGTTTCTACATCTCTTACTAAAGCTTTAACATAGGTTGTACCTACTTTTAGTCCCCTCAACTGATCTCCCTCTAAAACAAGGATATCAGGATCTTGAACACTATAGCTTACAGTTTTATCACTGGTTGTATCATATGGAACATAAATTAGATCCGGAATTTTCAGTACTTCATTTAGATATACTGTTACTTCAGTAGGATTGAACTCAATTTTTTGTAAGGGTACAGTTACATTCACTTCCATACTTTGGGTTTGCCCATCTAAAGTCGCACTGATGGTTGTAGTACCTATCTTATGGCCTGAAACCTTCCCTGCTTCTACAGTAGCGATTGCTGTATTGGACGATTGCCAAAC
>JAAYGI010000088.1 GCA_012727815.1 Erysipelothrix sp. | reverse complement strand
TATTGCATCATCCATACCTGCACCTGTATCACAAAATTCAATCTCCCATACTTTCGTTGAGATATTACAATTGATTTTTATAGATTCATTACTTGCATAATTAATCGCATTGTTAAATAGATTAATAAATACCTGGCTTAGTCTGAAATGATCTGCAAGTATCATTACATCTGATGGACAATTTAAAACAGCTTGAATGTTTGCATTGTGTAATTCACGACGTTTTTCATAGATGATACCATCAAAGAATTGCTTTAGATTAAATTCTGTTTTCTCTAAGTGTAATTTATTTTCTGTTAACTTTGATTGTAGTATTAAATCTTCTACTAATTGTTCTAAACGTGCCGATTCGATTTGAATTCGTGCAAGGAATTCAAGACGTGTTTCTTCATCATCGAAATCAGTTCTATTTAATATCTCTGACATACCTTTAATTGAAGAAATCGGTGTTTTAAGTTCGTGTGACGCATCTGCGACAAAGCGTTTCTGCATTTTCTCACCTTCAAGTAGTCGTGTTATATCTTGTAGTATTATCATACATCCATTATAACGACCCTTTTTAATCATTGGAATGGATAAAATTTGGTAATCAACACCATTAAAATTCTCTTGTCTGATAAACTGCTTCTCATTTAGAAAAGCATCTAGTAACATTTGTCTAAATTCAGTCTCAATACTTGAGTCATAGACATTGAGTGCTGGCACCCCTAAGATCGCATCGAAATTCTTGTTGGATACATCAAATTCTCCGCGTTGATTTATATAAACAAGTGCACTTGGAATAGATGCAATGAGTTGCCCCATCTTATCTTCTGTTTCTGCATGTTGTTTTTTCGCTTTATCTTTAACTCTAACAATAAGATTTTCATTTTCTTCTGCACTTTTTTTAGCAAAGAATCTATTGACCAATACAAGTAGGATTAATCCTGTAATTACCAGTGCAATTTGAAATTCTAATCTATCATTTAAAAGTACCAATAGAATTGATACTACTGCAAACAATAATGCAATTATTTTATTTTGTTTTTGCTGCATAGCCTACACCTCTTAATGATTCAATCGTTAGATTGGCATCTTCTAATTTGTTTCTTAATTTAAATATATGAACATCCACAATACGGGTATCTCCATCATATTCAAAGTTCCATATTTCATTTAATATTTGGTCTCTTGATAAAAATTCATTAATGTTTTTTAGCAAGTAAATCAATAAATCAAATTCTTTCTTTGTTAAATCTATAGGTCCTTGATTTACATAAACCTTATGTTCATCTAAATCTATATTTAAGTTTCCATGTGTGATATATCGTTCTGTAAGTTGGTATGGATTTCTTCTTAGGTGTGCTTTAATACGCGCCCCTAATTCTCTGGGAGAGAAAGGTTTTGTTAAATAATCATCAACTCCTGCCTCAAATGCATCCAGTAAGTCATCTTCATCATTTTTCGCAGTTAACATAACTACAATACCACGTTGGTTTTGTTTTCTATATGCCATTACCAGTTCAACCCCTGATAATTGAGGTAACATCCAATCTACTACAATGATGTCATATTGAGTCTTTAAAGCTTTATCCAAGCCTTCTTTTCCATCCTCAGCAGTACTGACGTCATATCCCAATTGACGCAGTTCATAGCGTAAAAGACGTCTGATGCTCTCATCATCTTCAACGACTAATATTTTATGATTCATATTACCCCTCCTTACTAGAAAACGCCTCTAATATTTTCACTACAAGTGGATGTCTTACAACATCTGTATTTTTTAAACTTACAAACTCAATACCTTTAATACCTTCTAGGTTATCTTTTGCTACTTTCAATCCTGATACTTGGTGTTTCATTAAATCTACTTGTGTTAAGTCTCCTGTTACAACCATCTTTGAATTTCTTCCAAGTCTTGTTAAAAACATAAGAATTTGTCCTGATGTTGTATTTTGAGCCTCATCTAAGATAACAACAGCATCATCCAGTGTTCTACCACGCATATATGCTAAAGGTGCTATCTCAATGATACCTGATTCTATGTAGCGTTCTGTCTTTTCTGCAGATAACATATTATCAAGTGCATCATATAAGGGTCTTAAATAAGGATCTACCTTTTCTTTTAAGTCCCCTGGTAAAAAACCTAAGTTTTCTCCCGCTTCAACAGCCGGTCTTGTAAGTATGATCTTTTTAACTTCACCTTTTTTAAGCATATCAACGGCGATACATACTGCTAGAAAGGTCTTACCAGTTCCAGCAGGACCAATACCAAAAGTTAGGTCATGATTGATAATACTGTCTATGAGGTAGCGTTGTCCTAAAGACATGGCTCTTATAGGCTTACCCGTAAAAGTCCTTGCTACAATATCATCAACAGCATTAATAAACTCATATTCCCTATTCATATCAACAGCACTGGCTATCTTCTCGATATCAAAGGCATCAATCTTATTAAATTTAGAGATCACTTGAAACATTGTCTCAATTAATCTTTTTGCTTTTTGAATCTTCTCTTTGTCTCCTGTAATCGTAAGTGTTTCAGGTGTATAAGATACATCAACATTATAGTATGATTCAATTATCTTTATATTTGCTTCTTCAACGCCAGTAAAAACTTGTAGTTTACTGCTATATACTTGTATATCTAATTTAATTGTTTCCAAATACCTCACTCCTTGTATCTACATAATACCTTATGTGGGCATAAAAAACTAGACAAAAAAAGAGTTGAAATAAATCAACTCTGTTATAATTAACGTCCTTTTTTACGTTTTGCCTTTTTTGCAGCTTCCGCTTTCATTTTACGTTTAACTCCTGGCTTTACGTAATACTCTTTTTTGCGAGCTTCAGCAAGGTTTCCATTGCGAGATACTTGACGTTTAAATCGGCGTAATGCGTCATCTAAACCTTCATTCTCTTTAACTATAATTTTAGACATGACTAACCTCCCTTCGTTGCAAGCATTATAATTATATCACTTGTGTTTTAAAAATCAAGAAGAATTTAACATATTTTTACATACATTCCTTTGTTTTAAGTTAACATCAATTAAGATACAACATAATGTAAATATATTTTAGTATACACCAAGATATATTATTAATCTATGTTCTTTTTAAAATTAATAAGCAGTTTTATTTTTGTGTCCTTGAATTAAAGCGATTCCACCCGATGTACCGATGCGTGTTGCACCTGCCTTCACCATAGCTTCTAAATCTTCAACTGAACGAACACCACCTGCTGCTTTTACTTCAGCTTGGTCTTTAACTGTATCTTTCATCAGTTTAACATCATGTAATGTTGCACCGCCTGTACTAAATCCTGTTGATGTTTTAACAAAATCAGCACCTGCTTCTACAGCAATTTGGCATGCTCTTACTTTTTCTTCATCTGTTAGAAGACATGCTTCAATAATAACTTTTAATATATTGTTACCACAAGCTCTTTTTACTTGTGATATTTCATTTAAGATATAGTTATTACGTTCATCTTTTAATGCGCCAACATTTATAACCATATCAATTTCTGTTGCTCCTGCATCACAAGCTTCTTTAGCTTCTAATACTTTAGCTTCTGTAGTTGTCATTCCCAAAGGAAATCCGACAACACTACAAACTTTTACATCTGTCCCTTTTAGATTGTCTACACTTCTTTTAACATATGATGGATTTACACATACACTCATGAAGTCATATTCTTTTGCTTCCTCACACAGTGTATCAATTTCACTTTCAATTGCATCTTGTTTTAATAGTGTATGATCTATTAATTTATTAATTGCTATCATAATTAATCCTTTCCTTTAACCAATTTTTTCTTTTCTTGGTTCAAATACTTCTTAATTCCTTTTGGGCTCATTAATTCCTTCTCAACAAGATATGGAATAAGGTCCTTATTGTTATCATACAATATCATATCAGATATTGCTTGTATTTCACTTAATTTAGGTAAAGATTTGATATATATAGGAAATCTTTCTAAATTGTCCGTTACTTTATAAAATACTTTTATAAGCGGATCATACAGGACTACTGCATCTTCTGTAGAAGATATAACATCACAGAATGTAAATCCATTTATAAAGGGATCAAGTCCGTAGATATCACTACTGATAAGTCTTTCATTAAAGTCATCGTATAACTGAAAATATTGCGGTAATTCAAGAATTGCCATTTCAGTTGCAAATAAGGAATTTAATAATTCATCAAAAAACGGGATAAAAATCTTTACACCCTTATATTCAAAAGAAGATAAAGATTCTATTTTTTCACTGATATCTCTAAGAATCAGATCGTTTCTTTCATAAAAACTTAAATGGTCCCACATATCGAAAAGATTGTTTCTGACAGCCTCATATTCATCTTGGAAAAACTTCTTTTGTTTTAACCCTGTTTCGAATATAGATAATTTCAGTAAATCTAAATCCTTATTGGCGTTTAAGTTTAATTTATATTTTAAATTGATGTCTTGGTAATGTTTCTTAAACTTTTTTGAATGTGTTTGTTTATGATATTTTTTAAGCATTAGATAATCTCTCTATCAATTGATGTTGTTAACACAGCAATCGCTACAGGCGCTGTTTCAGCTCTGTAGATATTTGCTCCCAGAGATACGGGTTTGAAACCAAACTTAGTGAATGTTTCTCTTTCATGATCACTAAATCCACCCTCTGGCCCTACTATTACCGAGATATCTTTATTTAAAGTAATTTCATCTAAATAATGCTTATACTTTTGCGTATCTGCAAAAAGGTTGATATCACCCTTTTCTTTTTCAATATCATATTTACCAATAACACCACGTACCTTTAAGGGTACTTGTCTGTATGATTGCTCTGATGCTTCAAGTGCAATCAAATTAAAGCGGCTAATCTTACGGTCGATTTTCTCACCGTAGTCTTTAACAACACCTTTATCAGCTGAATAAAGAACAATTTCATCAACACCTGCTTCAGCTGCTTTTTGAATCATCCATTCAAGACGTTCACTTCTAATTAAAGATGCTACAATCTTAAGTTTTGTATTCTTCTTTTTAAATTCGATTGGTTCAATTATATTAAACACTTTGAAATCAGGTGAGACAAAAGAAACGATGACACCAGCACCATTAAAATCAACCAAACGTACAGTATCACCAACTCGCATCTTTAATACTGTTTTGACTTGGTGTATTTGTTGTTTTGATAGTTTTGGTTTACTTATATCATCTATAAAAAACTGCTGCATTACTTACCACCTTCTGCTGCCTTCAATAACTTCTTAATTTCGAAAGGTTTTAATTCTCTATATTGTCCATGACTTAAATTCTCAAGCACAATAGGTCCAATAGCAAATCTGTGTAATCTAATTACAGGTAACTCAAAATGGTCCATAAGTACACGTATTTGTCTATTCTTACCTTCATGTAGTGTAATATCAAAAACGGATCTATCTTTATCAGCAAAGTAGCGGTAGTTTTTAATTTGCATAGGTCTATAATAGACTTCATCAATAATTAATCCTTCCTCTAATGCTGCTGTAACTTTAAAACTCATCTTCCCTTTAACACTTACACGATATGTCTTATCTGTATCAAATGATGGGTGTGTTAGCTTTTGCGCGAAATCTCCATCATTGGTTAAAATAAGTGCACCGGTTGTATCCATATCAAGGCGTCCTACTGGATAGATGCGTCTGTTCTCTCTTATGAGATCAATAACTTTGGGTCTATCTAATGGATCATCAATCGTGCTTAAATAGCCTCTTGGTTTGTTAATTAGATAGTAAACATGGATTTCCTTTGATTGTATTGGACGTCCATCTACTTCTATTGCATCTTTAGGTCCAACTTTTGTTCCTAATTCTTTTACAGTAACGCCATTAACCTTAACACGGCCACTCGTAATAAATTCTTCAGACTTACGCCTTGAAGCAACACCTGCTTGTGCCAGTGCTTTTTGTAATCTAATCTGTTTTGAATAATCCATTTTCTTCCACCAAATCTTCCAACTTAATCTCCGGTAACTCTTTTAAAGACGTAAGTTTAAATACGTCCATAAAGCCATCCGTTACTTCATATAATATAGGGCGTCCTACTGAATCTGAACGGCCTGCTTCTCTTATTAATTCTAATGCTTCAAGTCTTCTACACATCATATCACTGTTAACACCACGAATTTCTTCAATTTCAAGGCGTGTAATCGGTTGTTTATAAGCGATTATTGCCAGTGTTTCAAGTGCTGCTTGTGAGAAGTTACGACTTGTATTAACTTCTAAAAGTTCTGTTATTAAAGCATGGTGTTCTTTCTTAGTTATAAACTTAAGATTCTTACCGTACTCAACACACTCTAGTGCTGAATCACCTTCTTTATAGAATGCTTTAAATTCTTCTAGGAAGGCTTCAAAACTTTCCTTATTCATTTCAAACTTTTCTTGTATATCTTTTTTACTTACACCATCATCACCAAAGGCAAATAATAGTGCTTCTAAAGAACTTTTGTAATTCATATCATATAACCCCTTTTAGATAGACTTCTTCAT